>JAJRZB010000048.1 GCA_024275455.1 Bacteroidota bacterium
ATGATCATTAAGAGGGTCATCAAAATCTCGACCTCCGGACATAACCATTGAAAAAGTTTTAGTAATTTTTATTCCATCTTTTTCCTTTGAAAGAACAACAATTTTAGTATCATTTCCTTCAGTAGAGACACAAACAATTGGCTTCATAATTTATACCGCTTTAAATAATTGACGTATTCTGTTTTTATTGTTTGCAAATGCAATCATATTTTCTTTAGAAATTTTTCTCTGTTGATATAGTCTCATTAAGTCCTGTTCCATCGTAATCATACCTAACTTACTACCTTGATTCATCATCATATAAATTTCACTGGTATTATTATTTTTGATTGCTGCTTTAACACTTGGTGTTACTACTAATACTTCTTTTGCAAGAATTAATTGCCCGTCCAAACCAGGTATAAGTTTCTGTGAGACTACAGAAACCAATACATCAGCGAGGCGCATTCTTACTCTTTCCTGTTCAACAGGATTTACTTCGGCTATAATTCTATCAATTGATTCTATTGCTGAAGAGGTATGTAACGTTGAGAATACTTTATGTCCGGTATCTGCAACTTCTAATGTTGCCATTATAGTTTCAGGGTCTCTCATTTCTGCAATGACAATTATATCAGGATCTTGACGTAATGCTTGGGTTACACCATCTTTAAAAGAAAGAACATCCCTTCCTATTTCCCTATGTTTTATAATACATTCATTTGAAGTATGTACATATTCAATTGGAGAAGATATTACTATAATCTGACAAGGATCTGTTTGATTATGGTAATTAATAATTGCATCTAATGTTGTTGACTTACCTGAACCAGTTATTCCTGTAATAAGTGTTAAGCCAAACTTTATATAGTTATGGCTCATAGATTGTAAAGCATAAGAATGAAAATCGTATGATTCAATTGGTCTAAGAACACTTGCAATAGCACGCATGTTTAGTGATAAGCAATCTAAATCATAGTATGCATCTGCTCTAAATCTAACATTTACGTTATCTTTTACATACCTAAAAGTATAACTAAAATCTAAATTTCTGTTTACCATTAAATGACGATGTTGGTTTTTGTTTAATATTGAAGCTATCAATAGTGTTGCTTCATCAATTTTCAAATTTGGTAAATCTTTAGCTCTTTTCTTTATACCCTGAATTCTAAACCAGATATAATTTGCAGTTCCTGGCCCGCCAATTTCAACATCCGAGGCTCCTCTATCAACCATGGCTGTAAGTATATGGTTTAAGAATTTTATTAATATTTCTTTTTCTTTAATACTAATTTTTTCAGAGTGCTCAATGATATAGTTAGTTCTATCAGCACCAATATATGCATCCGGTATTGATTTACTAAAATCTCTTAATATGTCCAATGCTTGATTTATCATATTCAGTTTTTCTTAATTGTTAATATTAGTCTTCAGTAGTAGCTCCGATAACTTCTTGGATAGAAGTTAACCCTAATTTAACTTTCTCTAAACCGTTCTCTCTTAGATTTAGTGTTCCATCTTTTCTGGCTTGAAGCCTTATTTTTTCTTCATCAACTTCAACACCCGATCTAACAATAATCTCTCTTATCTCCTTAGTAAAATAAAGGGCTTCGTGAACTGCAAGTCTGCCCTTATAACCTGTATTATTACATTTATCACAACCAACCGGCTCATAAATTTCATAATCTTTCCACTCATCAATATCTAAACCGGCTCGTTTCATTTCTTCGGCATTTAAGTTTGTTACTTTCCTTTTACAACTGGTACATAGTCTTCTAATAAGTCTTTGTGCCACAATTATATTAATTGCATATGCAATAAGAAAAGGCTCAACACCCATTTTGTATAGCCTTGCAACAGCACTTGGAGCATCATTGGTATGAAGAGTTGAAAAAGTTAAGTGACCTGTATTAGCAAGTTTCACAGCCGTTTCTGCTGTTTCTTTATCTCTCATCTCACCAACTAAAACAATATCAGGATCGTGTCTTAATATTGCTCTAATCGCCTGCTCAAAATCCATCTTGTGACCAATTTTTAACTGTCTAGCCCCTTCAATTACATACTCGACAGGATCTTCCACGGTCAGTACATTTACTTCCGATGAAATAACCTGATATAAAGCTGCAATAAGAGTTGTACTTTTACCACTACCGGTCGGTCCGGTTAATATTACCATCCCTTGGGGTTGGTTAATAGCTTTTTGAAATGCCTCGTTAGCATATCCCACCAAACCAAGTTTACTTAAATCTCTAATTACATTTCTATCATCTAGAATTCTAATTACAATACTTTCAAATTTATTTTTTAACTCAGTACCTACCATTGGTA
>JAJRZB010000411.1 GCA_024275455.1 Bacteroidota bacterium
GAACTTCAAAAAGCAGAAGTCGGTAATGGACTTTTCTTCATAGGTAATAATATTGACGCTGCTTTGCAGCAGTGTGATATCCAAACAGAAGAACTTGTACAACATGGATTGAACTTTATTCGTCGTATGAATGATGATGGTTATTACTACTTCATTACAAATCTTTCCGGTGAAAAAATTGATACATGGATGCCTCTTAGTGTCAACTTTGAATCAGCAATACTTTATGATCCAAGATACGAAGACAAGTTCGGAGCAGCTGCAGTGAGACAAACCAATGATAATTCTGAAATTTATTTACAACTTCAATCTGGTGAATCGTATATTGTAAGAACATTCACTTCTGAAAAGGTGAATTTCAAAAAGTGGAAGTATATAAAAGTCGTAGACGATCCAATCGAGATTAATGGTGAATGGCAAATTGACTTTATAGACGGAGCTCCTAGACTTCCTTCGTCTTTCAAAACTAAAGTATTAAAATCATGGACTGAGTTTGGGGATCCAAATACTGAAAGTTTTGCTGGTACTGGAAAATATACAATTGAGTTTGAATTGCCTGAAGTACAAACTAACGATTGGGTACTGGATCTTGGAAAAGTTTGTGAAAGCGCTAAGATCTCTCTAAACGGTAAAGAAGTTGGAGGACTGTGGAGCTTCCCTTTTAACATTCAAGTCGGGCAATATTTAAGAAAAGGGAAAAATCTACTTGAGATTGAGGTGACAAATCTTGCTGCAAATCGTATTAGAGATTTGGACAGGCGAGGTATTGTTTGGAGAAAGTTCTTCTTTGTAAATATTTTCTACAAGAAATTTGATGCATCAAACTGGCAAATTATGAAATCAGGTTTGCTTGGACCTGTTACATTACATCCGATTAAATATTTAACTTTTTAAAGGAACCCTATGAGACTATTTTTAATAACTTACTTTTTAACTATTAGTTTTATTGCCGCACAGAATGTTGATATCAAAAACACATTAATCGATGGTGAATATAAACTTCCAAATGTTATCGCCGGTCTCGATTATGAAGATGATCAAATCTACGCTACAAATGCGAGCAAGTATATCCCGGTAAAAGATGAAGTGTTTGTTGAACATGTGAGAAGTAAGCTTTCCCAACCCGAGAAAGAAAAGATAGAAAAATTATTTAACATTAAATCCAAACAACTAAATGAATCAAAGTATTCTAAATTATTAGGTATTCCTATCACCTCAATAGCTGAAAAAGAAGGAGATATTTGGATAGGAACTGAGAAAGGTTTGTATTTCATCGGACGAGAATCGGAGAAAATTGAGAAGTATAAATATTATGGAATTAATGGACCACTCTCTGCACACATCTCTGATCTTACTTTTGATAATAAGGGAGTTTTATGGATTGGAACGCCGATTGGATTAAGTATGCTGAAACCGGATGGAGCGTGGTTGTCGATACGTGGCTCGGAAGGATTACCTGTTGAGGAAATTACTGCTTTGGCAGTTGACAATAATGATAGGATTTGGATTGGTACGACTCAAGGTGCAATTTTATATACACCGTATAAAGAAGGGAGACAGTGGTACTATAGAGCTGGGAAAAGGTATTTGATAAATGATGTGATTTCAGATATAGTTATATCTGAAGTGAGAATGCCAGTATATTTCCAAACAGAAAAAGGTATTAGCAAAATTGATGTGGTTGAGAGATCTCTCGCAGAGAAAGCCGAAATAATTGAAGATAGAATTAATAAATGGCATAGACGGATGGGATTGGTTGCTGCTTGTTTGTTTGATGACGCGGAAATCCAACCTCACATACGATAAAAGATAATGATAACGATGGGTTGTGGACTTCGTATCATGTAGTTGCAATGTCATTAGCTTTTGCTACAACAGGAATGGAAAAATATAAAGAATCTGCGAAAGAAAGTATGCATGCTATGATAATGTTGCAGAATGCTTCCGGTATCCCCGGGCTTGTTGCAAGAAGTATGCTGCCGATTGAATTTAGAAATGAGAAAAGTGAACAGTGGAGAGAAACTCCTGATGGTAAGTATATCTGGAAAAGTGATACTTCGAGTGATGAGATTGATGGACACTTTTTTGCTTTCTATGCTTATTGGGAACATATTGCAAAATATGATCCAACTGAAGCAGAATTGATTAAAAAGCAGGCAAGCACTATTATGAATTATATTGTTGATAATAATTATCAACTTATAGACTGGGATGGAGAAAGAACACGTTGGGGGTTTTGGAATCCGGAGCTTCTTAATGATAACCCGGAACATTATCTAGAAAGTGGATTGAACTCTGCTCAAATACTTTCTTTCTTGAAAGTTACATATTACATAACAGGTGATAAGAAGTTTAAAGAACACTACGATCATCTAATTACTCAACATGGATATCTTGCAAATGTTCTTCTCGAGAAAAAAGTTTTTCCTGATGCAAACAATCATTCGGATAATCAATTAGGTTTTTGTGCACTTTATCCGCTATTGCAATTGGAGTATGATCCTAAAGCAAGGAATGCTTTACAGAGGACAGTTCGCCGACATTACAGAACATTAGCGAGAGACGGTTCTGCGTTTTTCTATTTTGCCGCAGCTACAATTGATCCGGATTTTGTAGATATTTTAGGAGGAGTAGAAAATCTTCGTCAAATACCAACGGATAGACGGCAATGGAAAATGATAAACAGTAATAGAAAAGATATAATTTTGTCGCCATATAAAAGCCGATTTGGTCGTCCTCAACTTTTAACAGTATTACCTGCAGATGAAAGAAACTGGAGTAAGTGGAACGGTAACCCATATTATCCTGATGGCGGTAAGAGTGGTACATACGAAGATGACGGTGCCTCATGGCTTTTAGCTTATTGGATGGGTCGATACCATGGTTTTATAAGTGGAGTAAAACATGGAAACTAAGATTAAAATACTATCTGAATCTATTGTGATAATGACAATTATTATTTATTTACATGTAGTTAATTACTAATAAATATGATAAGAATAATTAAGAAATTTAAAAATTGGCTATAGAATTTAAGACTCATAAAAATATAGAAATCTAATTTTAACATAACATTAAAGTAGAAAACTTTTTATAAGACAAAACATGGCATTTGAATAGGTGTTTTGGATAGTAAGAAATAATCTTATTATAATAAAATATTTATGATTAAAACGAAAATCAATAAAATATTTGTATCAAAATTTAAAATGGTGTTGTATTATAGCATATCACTTTTATTAGTTACAATGTCTATCCATGCTCAAAACAAAAATAAGAATCATTCCGAAATAATAGGTCTAATAGACAAAATCAGTCCAATTCCGAGATCGGTATCCTTTAAAAATAATTTAGAATTAAACAACCATGAAGGACATTTGCAAGGTGTTCAGTATTATGAGTATAATCAGAACGGCTACTATTTTTTAACAGGTAGTTCTAGCTCCTATTCATATTATGTAGTTGTAAAAGTGATGAATAAAATGTCTGTAATTTCTATTAATAAAATTCTTAAAAAACCATACAAACATGCTGGTGGATTTCAAATATATAATAACTTTATGGCGATTGGTGTTGAAGATAATAAAAATAAAAAGATATCGAAAGTATTTATTTATCCAATTTATAATCCGGAAGATTCTTTAAAGCTATCACCCAAAATTATTGAACGAAATGGTGTATATAAAAGAGTAACAGCCGGATGTGTTAGTATAATTGAGATAAAAGATTATGTCCTTGTCATTGTTGGGGATTGGGATACTAAACATTTGGATTTTTACAGAATCAGGAGAGAGAATATTTTCAAAGATAATTATGCTTTTAAAAAAATATATACAGTTGATTCGGAAAAACTCAACAAATCGAGATGGATTAATAAAAACTGGTTAAATTATCAAAATATTAATTTATTTAAAGATTCTTTAGATAACTTATATCTTTTTGGTATGGCAGTAAATGATAATAATAAAAATGTTCTTGATTTGTATAATGTTGAAACAGATGGACGCTCTTGGTTTAACTTGATAAAAATTTATACAAGAGAGTTTGTTAGAAATGAAGAAATAAATTTTAATTTAGCAACAGGAGCTTATATGTCTGATAAGAACCGGCTTAAAATACTATCTTGCGGAGCAAATATACAAGAGACAACAAAAATTTACGTATTTGAGTAACATTATTAACATAGAGAAAATGTTTATGAAAAGATATCTATATCTAATTGTAGCAACTGCATTATTACTAACTTACTGTAAATCTAACAAAAAATATGAGGTCACTAAATATGTTGATCCTTTTATCGGAACTGGAGAGCACGGACATACATATCCGGGAGCAGTAATGCCATTTGGTATGGTTCAATTAAGCCCAGACACACGAGGTCCAAATTGGGATGGTTCTTCCGGTTATCATTATTCTGATAAAACAATAATGGGATTCAGCCATACACATCTTAGTGGAACAGGTTCCCCTGAATTTTGTGATGTCTTATTTATGCCTACGACCGGTAATGTCCGGATGGTTGTTGGTAATGAAGATAATAGGAGTACAGGATATCGTTCAAAATTTAATCATGATAGTGAAGAAGCGTCACCAGGTTATTACAAAGTTTTACTTGATGATTATAATATTACAGCCGAATTAACAGTGACAGAACGAACTGGATTTCATAAGTACACATTTCCTAAATCTGAAAACTCAAATATCATTATTGATTTGAAGCATAGACAAGAAATAATTGAAGCAAATATAAAAATTGTAAATGACACAATAATAACTGGACTTACACGTTCAACAGGTTGGGCGGCGGATCAGCATATATATTTTTACGCTAAATTCTCAAAACCATTCAAAAAATATGGAATTGCCATAGACGATAAACTTGTTGATAATATATCTGAAGCAGAGGGGGAAAATATAAAAGCTTATGTTTCTTTTGATACTAAAAAGAATGAACAAATTCTTATCAAAGTTGGAATATCTGCTGTTAGTGTTGATGGAGCACGCAAAAATCTTGAAGCTGAAAATACTGGATGGAGTTTTTCAAAAATTAAAACAAAGGCAGAGGAGAAATGGAATGAGCAGCTTTCTAAAATAGAAGTAAAAGGTGGTACAGAAAAGCAGCGTCGTATATTTTATACATCAATGTATCACACTGCTTTAGCTCCAAATGTGTTTATGGATGTTAATGGTAGTTTTCGCGGTGTAGATAAAGAAGTTCATAAATCAAAAGACTTTACTAATTATACAGTCTATTCCTTGTGGGATGTTTTTAGAACTCAGTTACCTCTTTATACAATTCTTTCACCTTCAAGAATGAATGATTGGATTAAGACGATGATTGAAATGTACAGAATAAGCGGAAGACTTCCGCGCTGGGAAATTCAAGGACATCTCTCCGGTAATATGATCGGTAATCATGCGCTTCCTATGATTTTGGATGCTTACCAAAAAGGAATTCGTGATTATGATGTTCAGTTAGCTTACGAGGGAATGAAAAAATCGATGGAAAATATAAAATTCTATAATAATCTTGGTTTTATTCCGGCTGACATAGAAAGAACAGGTGGGTCGGTAGCGATTGTTATGGAATATGCATATAATGATTGGTGTGTATCTGAGATGGCAAAAATGTTGAATAAGAATTATGATTATCAACTTTACCAAATGCGTGCACAGTTTTATAAAAATATGTTTGACTCTACTTCTGGATTTATGCGCCCAAAAAATAGAGACTACACTTGGGTAACACCTTTTGACCCTGCAGAACCTAGCGGACATTATGTTGAAGGAAATGCTTTCCAATATAGTGCTTTTGTTCCTCATGATGTTGATGGCTTAATCGCCTTAATTGGTGGTGATAGAAAGTTTGAAGAATGGCTTGATACACTTTTTACTCATAAAAGTAAGTATGATAAAAATGTAGTCGATGCTAGTGGTTTAATTGGACAATATGCCCATGGAAATGAACCAAGTCATGAAATTGCATACCTTTATACTTACGCTGGTGCTGCTCCTAAAACACAAATGTATATCAGAAAAATTCTAAATACTCTTTATGATGATACTCCGGAAGGTCTAAGTGGTAACGAAGATTGTGGACAAATTTCTGCATGGTATGTAATGAGTGCGATGGGTTTCTATCCGGTGCTTCCTGGTAAGCCTGTTTATGTAATTGGTACTCCTATATTTGATAAAGTTACTATAAATCTTGAGAATGGAAGAAAGTTTGTCATTCAAGCAGATAATATTTCCGAAAAAAATATTTATATTCAGTCTGCAACACTTAATGGGAAAAAGTACACAAAGTCATATTTTGCTCATTCGGAAATATTACGTGGAGGTGAATTTGTATTTCAAATGGGAGATAAACCAAATTATGATTGGGGAACATCAAAAGGAGATAAACCTTTTACCGAAAAATTATTGCCGATTGTATCAATGCCCTATTATAAAGTTAAGGAGAATTACTTTTTTGATAAAGCAACTGTTAGTCTTGGTTGTAGTACTAAAGGAGCAAAAATCTTTTATACTATTGATGGAAGTGAGCCAACAGAAAAATCGAATCTATATACAGGACCTTTTGAATTACACAAAACTACTGAAATTAAGTTCTTTGCGAAAAAGAAAGGTTTACTAACAACGACAGTTGTTTCAGTAAGGATTGAAAAGATGAAAGGCATTGAGATTACATATTTTAAGAATTACAAAGACAAAAACAAAGAC
>JAJRZB010000412.1 GCA_024275455.1 Bacteroidota bacterium
AAAACCGGCATCCTTAAATATTTTTGTTGAAGGATAATTGAACTTTGGATAATAATGCCAGTCAACAATAGTAATATCTTTAGGAATTTTTTCTAAAATTTCCGGATTACTCAGAAGCATATCCCCGTACATCATAACTTCTTTATTATGTTTTTTGCAAAAATCATAAACCCGTTTGTAGTGGTTTGCATGGACAGTCGCTAAGTCCGTTTCTTCCACTAATTTTCTGCTGCTGCCGTAACCTAAATCATAGCTTTCATCTGCACCAATATGGAAATATTTTGAAGGAAACAGCTCAAAAACTTCTTTGAGTAATGTTTCCAGGAATTGATATGTTTCTTCACTAGTCACATCAAGTGAAGCAGCACCGGGCCAATCTGCATATTTTATAAACTCTTTCTGACTTAAAATATTTTCAAAATGTCCGAGTGTTTGAAAGATTGGAATCACTTCAACAAAATGTTCATCGGCATATTTAACTATTTCTTTTATTTCACTCTTAGATAAAGCTCCTCTGCCAATTCCAATTTCGGGAAAACTATCAAACTGAATTACATCTTCCATATACGGCATGTAAGTGTTCATCTTGTACTTAGCAATAAAATCAATAATTCTTTTGAAGTTTTCCAAAGTAGAAACTTGTCCGCGAGAAAAATCATCAGATATTACACGTATTTTCATATCGGGATAATCTATTATTTTGCAAACCGGCAAAACGTAATGGTTGCCTTCAGCTATTTGAATTAAAGTTTGAGCACCATAATAAATTCCTTTAGGAGTAATAGCTTTAATGCTAATAAGGTTTTCTTCAATTTCTAAAATGTAAGATTCATCTTCAAAATCTTGTGAGATTGAATGTTCAGTTGGAAAAGTTTTAAGTAAATCTAAGTTTACCGTTATACTTCTTCCCTTTTCCGAACTGTTTAATTTATTTTGTAAAAGCTTAATGCTAAGTTTTATTTTCGGATTAGTTTGGTCACTACTTTTAATTGAGATATCTTGACCAATAGCAAAGTGAGTTGAAATTTCAGGTAAGATTATTTTTTGCGGTGTAGGTATAATATTTATGTTCATCTGCTGACTCAAAATGATTGTATTAATAAAAAGATAAAATAATATGAAGTGTTGTTTCATTTCGCATTCCAAATTCGAAGTTTAATTTTAAAAAGAATTGTTAAATTGTTTTTTAATACAGTCTTAACATAAAATTTAACGATCATCAAATTTTTCAAAAATCCATTCCGGAAGAAGTGCCATAACTTTAGTAATAAAAACCATAAGCAAAGGAAATTGAATTACTCTTTTTCCTTTTTTCATTCCCATTAAAATTATTTGTGCAGCTTTATCCGGCTCCATTAATAAAGGCATTATAAATTTATTCTGATCTGTCATTGGCGTGCGAACAAAGCCCGGTTTAACAGTTATTACTTTTACATTATGTCTGCTTAGTTCAACCCGCAAGCCTTCTAAATAAATAGATGCCGCCGCCTTGCTTGCACAATAAAATCCGCTGCCGGAATAACCTCTGCTATCGGCTAAACTTGAAACCCCGACAATCATTCCCTCTTTTCTTTCCAAAAAACTCGGCAAGAGTTGTTCAATCCAGTAAATCATTCCGAAAACATTTGCACCGAAAATTTTTTCCGCCAATTCGGAATTATATTTTTCAACCTTCATATTTTTGCCAATTCCGGCATTTAAAATTGCGATATCTATTTTGCCAAATTTATCAACACTTTGTCTATAGGCATTGGCAACTTCTTCTTTTTTGCTTACATCACATTTTAAATTCAGAAATTCTGATTTTGAATTGACTGATAATTTTTTTGTAAGTTCTTCAATTAATTCAACTCTGCGTGCCACTAAAATAAGTCTGCATTTTATCTTGGCAAGTTCAACGGCAAGTCCCTTACCAATTCCGGTTGAAGCTCCGGTTATTAGGATAGTTTTATTTTCAAAGTTCATAAAAGAGTAAGTTATTATTTTTATTATTGTTAGAGTTACAAACTTAAGAAAAATTTAAACTAAAGGGAGGAAACAACATTTATATCTTTACAGAGAAGCTAATTTTCATTATCTTAACAAAAATTATTCCAAAAAATATTATGTTCAATTTTGAAAATATAGATGGCATTTTAGTAAGCAAAGATTTAAAAAAAACTAAGTTCACCTGCAATTTAGAAATCTGCAAAGGCGCTTGCTGCACAATGAAAAGTGAATTCGGGGCACCTTTAAAAAAAGAAGAAATTCCGATTATTGAAGGTTATTTACCAATAATAGAAGAATATTTACCCGAAAAAAGTGTAGGAGAAGTTAGAAAAAACGGCTTTTGGGAGGAAAAAGAAAACGAATTAATGATTAGAAGCATTAATAACGAAGACTGTGTTTTTGTCTATTATGAAGGCGATATTGCCAAATGCGGAATTGAAAAAGCTTATAATGATGAAAAAATTGACTTTATTAAACCGATTTCATGTCATCTTTTTCCAATAAGAATTGCAGATTTTGGAGGAGATATTTTAAGATTTGAAAAATATGAGGATTGTAATCCTGCATTGGAAAAAGGAAAAGAAACCGATCTATCAATTGTTGAATTTTGCGAA
>JAJRZB010000413.1 GCA_024275455.1 Bacteroidota bacterium
ACATAATCAAGCATTTCCGAACCGTACACTTTTGCTATTGCACATTCAATTGCATATTCTTCGGCTGCTTTTCTTAAAGCCTCTTCGTAAGTATCCCCGGCAGCCTGCAGTTCTTTTTCTTTTCTATCAATTAAATCGCTAATTCTGAATGTTACAGATTCGGAAGCAAAAATTCTTATTGCCTGTTCAGCTAATTTATATTTTATAGCTCCAAAACTCGAAATAAATCGGTTAAATTGTTTTCTCTCATTTGTATATGCAATACTGAAAGAAGAAACGTTTTTGGCACTTCCTGTTGCCATCGCACATAGTTTGAATCTACCCACATTTAAAATGTTAAAAGCAATGTAATGTCCTTTCCCAATTTCTCCTAATACATTTTCTTTGGGGACTTTAACATTATCTAAATATAATGCTCTTGTTGAGGAACCTTTAATTCCAAGTTTATTTTCCTCCTCACCTTTCGTAAATCCTTCAGAAGTTGTATCAATAATAAATCCTGTAAAATGCTCGCCATCAACTTTTGCAAATGTAATTAGGATATCTGCAAAACCACCGTTTGTTATCCACATTTTTTGTCCGTTTAGGATATAGTAGTTCCCATCTTCTGAAAGAACGGCTGTAGTTTTTGCGTTTAATGCGTCAGATCCTGCACCCGGTTCAGTTAAACAATAAGCTGATTTTAACTCGCCAGAAGCTAACTTTGGAAGGTATTTTTCTTTTTGTTCTTTAGTTCCATAGTAAAGAATTGGTAAAGTTCCAATACCTGTGTGTGCTGCAAAAGAAACTCCAAAGGAATAAGCATTACCCATTGCCATTACAAGAGCAGTATTGGTATTAAAGTCTTCCCCAAGTCCCCCATATTCTTCAGGAATCGAGACACCTAATAATCCTAACTCTCCTGCTTTTTCCAAAAGATTTTGCGTTAAGCCGGGTTCTTGTTTATCAATCTTATCCAAATTAGGAGTAATTTCTTTTTCTACAAATTCAGCAGCCGCATCGGCCATCATCTTTTGTTCTTCGGAAAGTTCTTCGGGTATAAATACAGACTTCACATCTGTTTCTTTTACAAGAAATTCACCGCCTTTTAATACTTTACTATTTAATTTTTCTTCAGACATAATATACTCTCAATAATAATTATAAAATTTTTTCTAAATCATCTTTAGTAAACTTTAATTTAATAATTCAAAAATGGATGCAACTCCTTGACCTCCACCAACACAAGCTGTTACCATACCGTACTTTTTGTTACGTCTTCTTAATTCATTTAAAATGGATATTGTTAATTTTGTACCGGTACATCCCAACGGATGTCCAAGAGCTATTGCCCCGCCGTTTACATTTAATGTTTCCATGTTCAAACCGGTTTCTCTTACTACCGCTAAAGATTGAGCAGCAAATGCTTCATTTAATTCTATCAAATCTAAATCGTCAAGTTTCATATCAGCTTTTTTTAATGCTTTTGGAATAGCTTCTACCGGACCAATACCCATTATTCTCGGGTCAACACCGGCGACAGCATATGATACCATTCTGGCAATAGGTTTTATGTTTAATTCATTTACCATTTTCTCCGACATAATCATTACAAAAGCTGCACCATCAGACATTTGAGAAGAATTTCCGGCAGTTACTGTTCCATTCATCTTGAAAACCGGTCTCAATTTTGCAAGAGCTTCTAAAGTAGTATCTTTTCTCGGACCTTCATCAGTATCAACAGTATAAGTTCTTGTTTTCTTTTTATCATTTTCTACATAAACTTCTTCAACTTCAATTGGAACTATTTCATCTTTAAAGAATCCTTTCTCAATCGCATTAATTGCTTTCATATGAGAATTATAAGAAAACTCATCCTGGTACTCTCTCGATATTCCATAATCATTTACAACTTCTTCTGCTGTAAGACCCATTGCTAAATAATATTCAGGGTGCGATGTAGCAATATCATAATTGGCAGCAAACTTCCATCCAATTGTTGGAACTAAAGACATTGATTCAGCGCCACCGGCTATTATACAATCTGCCATACCGGTTCTAATTTTTGATATTGCAATTGAAATCGTTTCAACCCCGGATGCGCAATATCTATTAACCGTAGCTCCTGGAACATTAAGTGTGAGATCACTGTGGAGAGATATCATTCTCCCCATTTGCATTCCTTGTTCTGCTTCTGGTACTGCATTGCCAACAATTACATCATCAACCTTTGTAGGATCTAATTCCGGCACAGTTTTTACTAAATGATTAATAACCTTTACAGCCAAGTCATCCGGTCTTACAAATTTAAAATTTCCTCTCGGAGCTTTTCCTACCGGCGAACGATAACCTGCTACTATATATGCTTCATTCATAGTTTTAACTCTTTATTTATATTATCAAAATTAATTTCTTAACGGTTTTCCTGTATTTAATATACTTTGAATTCGTTCAAGCGTTTTCTTTTCACCGCACAAACTTAAAAATGCTTCTCTTTCTAAATTTAGAAGATATTGTTCTGAAACTTCCATTGGTCTTGATAAATCCCCACCGCAAAGTACATAAGCTAATTTCTCTGCTATTTTTTGATCATGTTCAGAAATATAACCACCAAGCTTAAAGGAGTTTATTCCAATCAATAATGAACTCAAAGCTGATCTACCGAGAACTTTTATATCCTTTCTTTCTATCGGTTGAACATAGCCCATCTGAACCATTTCTAAAACTGCTGCTTTGGCATTTGCAATAACTCTATTTGGGTTTATCACAACATCATCAATCCCTTTTCTAAATATTCCAATATCAAAAGCCTCGTGTGCGGAAGTAGCAACTGTTGCTTGTCCAATAGCTAAAAATCTTTTTTGAAGTTCAGGAAGTTCAACTTTATCTTTTTCATAAGTATCGGAAGCTCTTAAAGCCATCTCTTTAGTTCCGCCACCGGCAGGGATTAGACCTACTCCAACTTCAACAAGTCCAATATATGTTTCCGCAGAAGCAACAACTTTATCAGCATGCAAACAAGTTTCACAACCACCTCCTAAGGTCATTCCGTGTGGTGCAACAACTACAGGTACTGCAGAATAGCGAATTCTCATTGTTGTATTTTGGAATTGTCTAACAGCCATATCAAGTTCATCCCACTCTTGTTCAACAGCCAGCATAAGAATTAAAGCAAGATTAGCACCGGCAGAAAAATGTTGTCCGTCATTACCAATTACAAGTCCGGCAAAATCTTTTTCTGCTATTTCTATCGATTTAACAATTCCTTCTAAAACTTCACTTCCTATAGAATTCATTTTAGTTTGAAACTCAAGGTTTAGTACTCCGTCGCCTATATCATGCAAAGTGGTACCGGAGTTCTTCCAAACAGGGGCATTACTTCTTAAATTATCCAGAATAATAAATGCTTCTTTTCCCGGAATATTTTTGTAAGATTGTGAATTTTGATCGTAATATTTCTTAATTCCGTTTTCAATTTTATAAAATGATGTGAATCCGGCTTTAAGCATTTCCTTAACCCATTCAGCGGGTTTAAATCCTACTTCTTCCATTTTGGCAACAAACTTTTCAACCCCGAGAATATCCCAAGTTTCAAATGGACCTAATTCCCATCCAAAGCCGGCTCTCATTGCATCATCAATTTTGTAAAGTTCATCCGATATTTCAGGAATTCTATTTGAAGAATAAGCAAATATGTAGTAAGATAATTTCCTTAAAAACTCTCCGGCTTTATCTTTAGCATAATGCAATGATTTAATACGTTCCGGTAAACTATCAATTGCCTTTGCTGCACCTACCGATCCGAATTTAGCCTTCTTTTTCTCTCTATATTCAAAAGTATCTAAATCCAATGTTAATATTATTCGTTTACCTTTTTCATCTTTAGATTTTTTGTAAAATCCTTGTCCGGTTTTATCCCCCAACCAATTTTTCTCTACCAGTTTATTAACAAAGTCGGGAATTACCATTATTTCTCTTTGTTCATCATCCGGACAAGAATTATAGTTATTGGTCGCTACTTTCACTAACGTATCTATACCAACAACGTCACTAGTTCTAAATGTTGCAGATTTTGGCTTTCCTGTTATTGGTCCGGTTAAAGAATCAATTTCTTCAATAGTTAAATCAAGTTCTTTCATCAATTTAAATATTGCCATTATACTAAACACACCGATTCTGTTGGCAATGAATGATGGAGTATCTTTACACAGCACCGGAGTTTTACCAAGATAAAGATCACCGTAATGCATTAAGAAATCTATTACTTCCGGTTTTGTTT
The DNA here is from genome assembly GCA_024275455.1 of Bacteroidota bacterium. Taxonomy (GTDB): domain Bacteria; phylum Bacteroidota; class Ignavibacteria; order Ignavibacteriales; family Melioribacteraceae. Next base: position 4,259 of record JAJRZB010000413.1, read on the forward strand.
TCTCAGAAGGAACGATTTCCAATAATTGCAAATATCTTGGGGGATTAAAAAAATGTGTGCCGCAAAAGTGTGCTTGAAAATCTTCGCTTCTGCCTTCTAACATTGAGTGGATTGGAATTCCGGATGTGTTTGTAGTTATTAGTGTTCCGGGTTTTCTAAATTCCTCAACTTTATCAAAAACTATTTTTTTAATATCAATATTTTCAACAACTACTTCAATTGTCCAATCGGAATCTTTTAGCCAATCCATATTATCTTCAAAATTACCGGTTCTAATTCTTGAAGTAAATGACTTATGATAAATTGGAGAAGGTTTTGCTTTTAAAGTACTCTTAAGGTTCTCATCAGCAATTCTGTTTCTAACTTGCCTGTCTTTTAATGTTAAATTTTTACTTTTTTCTTTTTCCGTTAGCTCTTTAGGTACAATATCCAGTAAGGATACTTGGCAGCCAATATTTGCAAAATGACAGGCAATTCTTGACCCCATTACCCCAGAACCAAGCACAACAACATTTTTAATTATTCTTTTCATTTTTTATTCGGTTTATTTATGAATTTAATTATTTAGTATTAATTAATAATATTTTATTTTTCAACAATATCTTCGTTATACATTTCTTCTATAATATCTTCATACTTTTTAAGGATTACTTTTCTTTTTAATTTTTGTGTAGGAGTAAGTTCCCCTGTATCTACCGACCAGTCATCAGCCAGAATTTTTATTTTCTTAATTTTTCTTGTTTTTCCAAAATCTTTATTTCCTTTTTCCACCTCTTCCCAAATTCTCTCATATACTTCTTTTAACCTTACAAGTTCTTCTTTAGTTTCATATTTTAGTCCTTTAATTTCACACCACTTTTCCAGATACGGAAAGGATGGTATAATTAAAGCAGCAGGGTGTTTTCTATTTTCACCAATAACCATTATTTGTTCAATGAAAAAAGATTCTTTCATTTTATTTTCTATCGGTTGAGGAGCAATATATTTACCGCCGGATGTTTTGAATATTTGTTTAAGTCTATCAGTAATTTTTAAGAATTTACCATCAACAAATTCTCCAACATCTCCCGTATGCAACCAGCCTTCATCATCAATTGTAGCTTTTGTTAAATCGGGCTTTTTATAATACCCCATCATAATATTTGGTCCATTAGCAAGAATTTCCCCATTATCTGCAATTTTAATTTCCACATCAGGAATTGGCGGTCCGACAGTACCAAAGTAATACATACCCTTTTCAAACCGATTATCTGTTAATACAGGTGAGCTTTCAGTTAATCCGTATCCTTCTCTTACCGGAATATTAGCGGCAGAAAAGATTCTCCCAAGCCTAACTTGTAAGGCGGCTGCACCTACAATAATTCCCTTAATATTACCTCCGAGGGCAGCTTGCCATTTACTGAAAACTAATTTTCTTGCAATTGCCAATTTAAAGTTATACCAAGCTCCGTTATTTCCTTGATCATCATATTCTAATCCTATATTAACAGCCCAAAAGAAGATACCTTTTTTTAATCCTGTTAAATTTCTACCGGTAGTAATAATTTTTTCATAAACTTTTTCAAGCAAACGAGGAACTGTTATAAAATAGTTAGGTTTAATTTCTTTTAGGTTATCAACAATAGCATCTAAACTTTCAGCATAATAAACAGACGCACCTACATATAAATAAAAATAAACGGCAGTTCGTTCAAATATGTGACATAACGGCAAGAAGCTCAGAACCTTATCCTCTTGTGTATGAGGCATTGTATGCTTCACCGAAAGTGCATTGCTGACAATATTTTTATGAGAAAGCATAACACCTTTATGTCCGCCTGTTGTTCCTGAAGTATAAATAATTGTTGCTAGGTCGGATTCTTTAACTGTACTCTTCAGTTCATCTAATCTTGGCTTTAGTTTTTCATCAACATCAATTAGTAATTCATTCCAATTTTTAACTCCATCAATTAAATCAAAAGAATAAACATCTTTTACAGTTGGAGTATTAACCAATATATCTTTAACTTTATCATAAATGTCCTTTCCTGAGACAAAAACTAATTTAACCTCAGCTTCATTTAAAATATATTCATACTCTTTCTCAGTAATGTTTGGATACAGAGGGACGTCAACTGCACCTATTTGCAAGACCCCAAGATCAATAAAATTCCACTCAGGGCGATTATTTGAAATGATTGCGACTTTGTCGTGCGGTGCCACACCTATGTTCAATAGACTTATACTAATTTTGTCAATAATTTCTTGGCACTCTTGTGCACTATACTTTTTCCACTTCCCATTTTCTTTTCCGCAAATAGCATCGGCTTGTGGGTAGTTTTTAATTTGATAGGGCAAGAAATCTATTATAGTCTTTACCATAAGGACCTCAAATTTGGTTTTTAAACATCCCAAAAAAATATTTTAGAGCCGTTTAATAATAATTTATTTTATTTGAGACCAATTTAGTTGTTAAAATAAGCATAGAAGTTTAATTTGTCAAGCGAAATTTCGCTAATAAAGAATTTTTGCTTTTTTTGTTTTGAATTTTATTCTATTTCCTTATATTCATTTATAAAATAATTTTGTTTTGTAATTGGAATTAACTAAAAGTAATATAAACCTAATTTTTGGCTTAAAACTCAAGCAATTGAGGCAATCGAGAAATCTATCCTTATCCGAACTAGCTAGTCGATCTTCACTATCCGTTTCTTACCTTAATGAAATTGAAAGTGGAAAAAAATATCCTAAAGCAGATAAAATACTTGCACTAGCCGAATCATTAGGTGTATCTTACGATAAGATTGTTTCTTCTAAATTAAATAAAAGCTTAGCCCCAATTGGGGAATTATTAGATTCTAACATACTGAAGCAATTACCTATCTATCATTATGGTATTGATATTAACAAATTAATTGCACTATTGGCTAATGCTCCTGTACAACTTAGTGCCATTGTTTCCACAATTATTGAAATTGCTAAAAGTTCAGAGATGAGCAGAAATATTTTTAGCAGAACTGCTTTAAGAATTTATAAAGAAATAAATGAAAATTATTTTCAAGAATTAGAAGATGAAGTTGATAACTTTAAGAAAGAGAATAAAATAGGAGATATAAGTTCTGATAGCTTACTAAATATTCTTCAGGGAAAATTTAATTATTCGGTTGATAAAGGTAAACTTAATAACTATAAAGAGCTTTCACAAATAAGAGCTGTGGTTAATAATGGAGAAAAAAACATTATTTACACTAATAAATTTTTATCAAAAGCACAGCTTGCTTTTATTATTGGTAAAGAGATTGCATATAATTATTTAGATATTTCCGATAGAAGTTATTTATACCCCGCTTCAAACTTAGATTCATTCGATCAGTTATTGAACAACTTTAGAACATCTTATTTTTCTACAGCTTTGATGATTCCTAAACAAGAAATAATAAAAGACTTTGGTGATTTTGTCAATCTACCAAAATGGGATAAAAGGTTTCTAATAAAATTACTTAGTAAGTACCAAGTAACTCCGGAGATGTTATTTCAGAGAATCTCAAATATTGCTCCAAAGTATTTCCATATAAATAAATTTTACTTTTTACGCTTTAATTATAATTTAATCAAAGATGAATTTGAATTATCGAAAGAGTTACATTTAAATACTAAGCAGAATCCGGGAGGATATCATAATAATGAACATTACTGCAGGCGATGGATTTCGATTGGTGTAATTGAGGAATTAAAAAATAAGCAAAACAAAAAAATAAATTTAAATCAAACCGTAATTGGAATTCAAAACTCAAAGTTTATTAATTCCGGTGATAAATATTTAAGTATTTCGATTGCAAAACCCAACAGAATAACAAAAAACACTTTCTCAAGTGTTACATTCGGATTTTTAATTGACAATGAGTTAGAATCGAAGATAAATTTTTTAAATGACCCTAAAATTAAAATTATAGATGTTAATGATACTTGTGAATATTGTATGTTGACAAATTGTAAAGAAAGAGTTGCTCAACCTACCTCGGTAAACTATAAAATTGAAGCAGATAAAATTAAAGAAGCAATTACAAATTTAATTTCTGAAAACAAATAATTCTATGATAAACTAACCAGCAATTTTAGAAATAATTTCCATTGCTTCATTTATTTTCTCAAGACTTACATCCATATGAGTAACCGCCCTTAAAGAACCAACTTGCCCTACTGATAAAAGTAATCCTTTCTCTTTGCATTTTTGTATTATATCTTCCACACTATGTTTCAATGGTTTAAATATTATAATATTAGTTTCTATATTTTTATTAAGGACTTCAAAGGATTCCAGCTCAGAAATATGTTTTCCCAATTTTATAGCTTTCTCATGATCTTCGGCTAACCTTTCAATATTATTCTGCAAGGCATATAATCCGGCAGCACCAAGAATTCCTGCTTGTCTCATTCCTCCGCCCCAAGCTTTCCTAACTCTGAACGCCTCTTTTATAAAATCTTTTGAACCGGCTATTATTGAACCAACCGGAGCACCTAATCCTTTAGAAAGACATACAGAAACCGAATCGAAAAAAGATGCAAATTTTTCAAGAGAAACTCCGCTGGCAACAGAAGCATTCCAAAGTCTTGCTCCATCAAGATGAAATTTAAGATTATACTTTTCA
>JAJRZB010000414.1 GCA_024275455.1 Bacteroidota bacterium
ATTAAGGTATGAATTTACTAATAATGAATTTGATCCTTCGGGTAGAAATGATTGGCTGATTGGTGAAGTCGGTTATAGAATTACCGGGGCAAATTTAGTTGCTCTTTCTTACGGTAGAGAAAGAGGCGGACAAATTTGTTCTAACGGAATTTGCAGATACATACTTCCGTTTAGGGGATTCAGATTTTCATTTCAAACAACATTATAATATGTGAGTGTAGAATGAAAAAAATATATTTGTTTTGTAGTTTAATCACAGTTTTTTCTTTATCAACCTTAGCAAGTGAAAAGAAAGCTTTAGTTGAAATATTCACAAATTCAGGTTGTGCGGCTTGTGTTCCTGCACATGCTGCAATGGATAGTTATCTGCAAAGTGGAAATGGCGATGAAATAGAATTTATTTATTATCATATTGAATGGCCTATCCCCGATGATAAATTATACACCGATAATATCGGTGATTCGCAAGCAAAGAATACTTTTTACGGACCTTACTTTTCTGCACCTCAAGCATTCTTCAATGGCAAACATGTTGAAAACAGTTATAGTCAATGGGCAGGAGAATTAGACAACATGATAGAGAATGAAAAGAGTTTTAACCTGCTGCTTTCAGGAACTAAAAAAGCTACAAGCTTTACAATTCATGCAGAAGTTACCAAAATTAAAGAATTAAGTTACACTGATTTAACAATCAATTATGTAGTTGTAGAAAATTTAGTCTACGCAGGTACAAACGGAATTTTAAACCATAAACATGTAATGCGTAAAATTTACAATCCGCAAGGAACTTCTTTTACGGTAAACCTAAACGAAACGGTTGAACAATCGGCTATTATTGCACTTAACGGTTCTTGGAATAAAGATAGTTTAAAAATAGTAGTCTTTCTACAGGATAAAAACACTAAAGAAGTTTACCAAACAGCTGCAATGAATTTCGCAGATTTTATTCCAACAAGTATATCAGATGAAGAAAAATTACCTAAAAAATTTGAACTTGCTCAAAACTATCCAAACCCATTTAATCCGACAACAACCATAAAATATTCAATCCCATCCCCCCTTAATCCCCCCTTTACGAAAGGGGGGAACACAGGGGGGAGCGTTTCTCTTAAAGTTTACGATATCCTCGGCAGAGAAATTACAACTTTAGTTAACAAACAACAGGCTTCCGGTATTTACGAAATAAATTTTGATGCAAGCAACTTAAACAACGGCATCTACTACTACCAACTTAATTATAACGGATTAAAACAAACAAGAAGAATGATTTTAATAAAATAGATAGGAGAAATAATGAAAACAATAACTAAAATAATGCTTCTGATTTTACTGGCAGCAACAACAATGTACAGCGGAGAAAAAAAAGTGCTTGTGGAAATATTTACAAACTCTCACTGTCCCTTATGTCCCCGGCTCATCAAGCTATTGTTAATTATTCCAATTCCGAAAATGGAAATAAAATAGTTGCCATTTATTATCACATGCAGTTTCCTTATCCTTCGGATAAACTTTATCAAGATAATATAATGGATGCTCAGGCAAAGAATAATCTTTACGGACCTTTTACATCCACACCTCAAGGTTTTTTTGATGGCGATCATGTTACTAACAGCTACAGCACCTGGGGCAATACATTAGACGGTTTGGTTAGCCAAGAAAGTAATTTTGATCTTGAACTAACCGGGAATTATGCGGAAGGTGAATTTACGGTGAATGCTTCAATTACCAAAACCGGAGAAGTAGCAGCTAACGATTTAGCAATAAGTTTTGTTGTTGTGGAAGATATTATATATCAAGGCAACAATGGAATTAGTGACCACAAAAATGTAATGAGAGCGATATCAAACATAAACGGAGAACCGTTTACGGCAAACTTAAATGAAACAGTAACTCTATCTCATACATTTGCAAATAATAATGATTGGAACACGAATAATCTTAAAGTAGCGGTATATATTCAAAGTTCATCCGGTAAAGAAGTTTATCAATCAGAAATAATTGATTACAATAGTTTTACCGTAACAGGGTTGGAGGAAGAAAACAACCTCCCGACAGAATTTGCACTGGAGCAAAATTACCCGAACCCGTTTAACCCGTCAACTACAATAAAATATTCAATTCCGGCAATTAAAAATAGAAGTGCGGTTGCCGTACGGTTAAAAGTGTATGATGTTCTGGGTCGGGAAGTTGCAACACTTGTTAACGGGAAACAAGCCCCTGGTAATTACAGCGCAACTTTTAACGCTTCGGGTGTTCCCAGCGGAATTTACTTCTACAAATTGACTGCCGGCAATTTTTCGCAAGTACGCAAAATGATTTTTGTAAAGTAGAATTTTAAGTAAAACCCAACTTTTCTAAAAAGTTGGGTTTATTAATAATTAGTAACTTGAAGTTCGTCATTGCTTTTTTATGTTAAAATATTCCGTACTCTATTTTTCCCTTGAAAATAATATATTTTTTTTATAATTAATATTATTATAAGTCTAAAATTAACTATTTGACTCTTTAGTTTATTTATTTAATATAAGGAGAAAAGCAATGAGAAAAATCACCCCCCCCCCCCACTAACAGAGAAAAGATCTCTGAATCAGTTTTATCCAAAACTTTTCATGATTATATTATATCTGTTATCAACTTTTAGCATTCACGCACAAGATTCTTTTATCACGCTCAATAACAAAAGTTATTTCATGGAAGGTAATAAGTGGTACACTACAGATCCTGTTACCGATGAAAAATTTGAAGTTAAAGAAAATTCGATGACAGTAAAATTAAAAAACGAAAAAGACAGACCGGATTTTGAAAAATTATGCAAAGAAAATGGTATTATAATTGATCACGAAAATATCTTAGGATATTGCGATTTAATTTTGCCGGAAAATTCCAAATTCTATGAAGTGTTTAAGAAGTTGGATGAAAGCGGTTTATTTTACTCAATAGAAGTTACTACTTACGGCAAATTATTAGGTTCTAATGATCCGGGTTATCCCAGTCAATACTATCTTGAAAATAGTATTGGATATCCAGATATTAATATTGAAGCCGCTTGGACCATTACTAAAGGGTCACCAAATGTTATTATTGCTGTTATTGATGAAGGTGTTGATAATGCAAATACCGATATAAATGCAAATATTTGGGCAGGATATGGTTGGGATTATGTTGACAATGATTCTTATCCTCATCCGGAAGATGACGAACATCATGGGACAAGCGTTGCCGGAATAATAGCTGCTGAAACAAATAATAATTCTGCTGTTGCCGGAATTGCAGGCGGATGGAACGGTTCGGGCGGTTGTAAAATAATGTCTTTAAGAGTATTTTACAATCAGGCTGGTATAGAAAAACCAGAAAAAATAGATGATGCAATAATATTTGCCGCAAACAATGGTGCAAAAATAATTAACATGAGTTTTGCATTAGATCGTAACTCAAATGATTTAACTCCGGAAATAAAAACTGCAGTTGATGCTGCTTTAAACTATGCTTATAAAGAAAAAGGTTGTTTGCTTATTGCAGCCAGTGGCAATGAAACAAAGCCAGGAATTTATTATCCTGCAAGAAATCCGAATGTTATGGCTATAGGGGGAATTCTAAAAAATTGGCAAAATTACGGTAAATACGGTTCGGAACTTGAATTGGTTGCTCCCGCTAACGGAATATATTCATTGTTAACAAGTACAACTCAAAATCAAGATAATTGGGGGCTATTTGATTATCTTGAATCACCAAGCGGAACTGGTACATCGGCATCTTCACCTCAAGCAGCAGGAGTAGCAGCACTAATCTTTTCAAAATATCCTAATTGGATAAATTATGATGTAAGAAAAATATTAAATGAAAGTGCTTATGATTTAGGAGATCAATTAAAGTTTGGGAATGGATTATTACAAGCAGATGTAGCATTACAGCAAGCAAATCCGAGTTATCAAACAGCCAATAACCGACCTCAAAATGTAACATTAACCGGAAGCTATGGAAGTCACCCTACAATTAATTGGCCAAAAGTAAATACAGATTATATTGACCGTTATCATATATATAGAGCGCACAAAATCGACAATAATTATTATCATTTTCAAAAAGTTGCCGAGGTGGTAAATTATGGACAAAGTTCATTCAGTTGGACTGATAATTCTGTGATAATAAAAAATCCCCGACAAGCAACTTCTACACATTATTATAGAGTTACTTCGGTAAATTATGAAGAAATTGAATCCGTTACATCAAATGAAGTGAGGACCGGTTCTAACTGGACAAACAAATATGCTACCGACAACCAAAAGAAAACAATAATTTATGAGTACAGCTTAAGTAATAATTATCCAAACCCCTTCAATCCGTCAACAATAATAAAATATTCAATAAAGGAAAACGGTTTGGTATCACTGAAAGTTAAAGATATGCTAGGCAGAACAGTTAAAACCTTGGTCAATAAATGGCAACCAAAGGTAACTATGAAATTAAATTTGATACCGAAAATAAAATTTCAAGCGGAGTTTATTTTTACACACTTTCGGTTAATGGTTTTACAGCTACAAAAAAACTTATTATTACAAAGTAACGGGGGCAACAATGAAAATATTTATTGTGATCTTCTTAGCAACATTAAACATTACGGCGCAACAAATCAAAACAGCCGGAACCGCATTTGCCGATTCTTTTGCCGTGCTGGGTGAAAACGTTAAAGATTTATTCATCGATCCGGAAATTGAAGGAAGATTAATAGCAACAGCCGGCAGTAACCAACCGAAAATAAAAATATCGAACGACTACGGTAATACATGGACTCCGGTAGTAATTACTACAAGCGACTTTTCAGAACCTTTTGTTAGACCTTATGAAATATCTTTCAATACCTCAAACTACAATGTTGGTTATGTTGCCGCAGGAATCGACCTTTATAAAACAACCGACAGAGGAGAAAGTTGGGATTCGACCGGTTTTTCAGACTTGTTCCCGGAATACGATTTACGTAATGGGGGTGGCATTCTCGAAGTTAAAATTCATCCGTATAATCACAAAATCGTATTTACATCAAGCGGCGGACCGTTTTATCATATACCGCTTACATTCCGAAGTATTGATTTTGGTGAAACATGGGCAATAATTGATACAGGAAAAATCATGGTTTTTGCTTTTGTCAACTCTGACTCAAATATTATATACGGAATAAATGATTATACCTTTCTTTGCAAAAGTATAAACAGTGGTGAATCTTGGGAAATAATTAATAATAATTTGGCATATAGTTATAATGACGTGAGAAGCTTAAAAATACTAAATAACAATCCAAGTGTTTTATATTGTGGTCAATGGTACGAATATGATGATCCAAATACTTGGCGCTTATCAATAACAACCAACGGAGGTGACAGTTGGGAAAGAATCGATTCGACTCTTTTGGAAATAGAACCGAATGGTTCTGTTTACGATATTTTACTCGATCAGAACAATGAAGGTAGATTTTATGTTGCTTATTCCGGTGGTTTGTATTTAACCGAAGATAACGGGAAACATTTCCAAAAAATTTATTCCGGTGAAGTAACTAATATTTGGTCGGATAACAAAACGCCCCAAACAATTTATTTCAACTCGGATAAAGGTTTGTTGAGTTTTACAGATACGATTGTTGTGGGAATAAATAACCAGCCCAAAACAATTGAAAACAAATTTTACCTTTACCAAAACTATCCTAATCCGTTTAACCCGTCAACTACAATAAAATATTCAATTCCGGCAATTAAAAATAGAAGTGCGGTTGCCGTACGGTTAAAAGTGTATGATGTTCTGGGGCGGGAAGTTGCAACACTTGTAAATAAACAACAAGCTCCGGGTAATTATTCTGTTGTATTCAATAGTTCTAATTTACCGAGTGGATTGTATCTGTACAAACTTCAAGCAGGAAGTTTCAGCATCGTGAAGAAAATGATGCTTCTTAAATAGTATCAAATGACCATAGGCACAACTAATATTTTAAATTAAACAAGTACTCAAGAATAACTTGAGTACTTGTAACATTCTCATTCTAAATCTCTCCGGAACAATTCAAGTATTCAATTAGTATCATGTTAAACAAGTAACATCTTAGAAAATGCAAGCAATTAAATTCACCGACTGGAAAGTCTGCGATACCTATCACAGCTTTTAAACTTATTATACATCTTTTCATACTTCAATCGATATTAGAATAACATTTTATAACATAAAAAAATATGTTTTTTTTCAAACTAATATTTGTGTAAAAACTTCGAGTTTATTTTAAACTCTCTTTATATATCCGTGATATTTTCGTGATACTTTATTGTGAAATTTGTAATGTACATTTTATCACAATAAAAGGAGGCGCCACATGCAACGATTAAAAATTCTTGCAGCAGTTTTATTTTCTCTCACACTTTTTTGGGCTTGTAACGAAGACCAAGTTATCACTAATAATTCATCACCGGAAGTTTCGGATCAGGATTTTAGCGAAAAATTAGCAAAAGGAAATAAATATGCTGAATTTGAAGTAACTTTAGAAAACCTTTCTCCGGCAACAGGTCCCGGAGCAAGTCAACCTTTTGCACCGCCGGTAATGGCAACACATACACCATTGTTCCATATTTTTAGAATGCATAGATTTGCATCTGACGAATTAAGACAAATAGCCGAGGATGCTGTTAGTGGCCCAATGTTAGATATGCTTAATAATTCAGATTTTGTTTACGATATTGTTGCCGGTTCAAGCGGACCAATATTTCCGGGCACTATGCAAAAATTTGTAATCAAAACTAAAATTCCATTTGTAAAATTTTCTTTAGTATCTATGTTAGTTAATACTAACGATGCTTTTACCGGAATTGACGGTGCGCGTTTACCGCTTTGGGGTTCAAGAACGTATTATCTTAAAACATTTGATGCCGGTACTGAAGCCAATACCGAATTAAAAGCTCATATACCAGGACCATGCTGCGGCAGCCCGCATGTTCGTGTACCAACCCACAAAAGAATTAAAAAACATAAAGGAATCCTTGGAGTTGGCGACCTTGACCCTGCAGTTTTCGGATGGGATAATCCGGTAGCAAAACTTACTATTACAAGAATAAAATAATTTATTTGTAACATAATATTTTTTATATTAAAAGTCGGAACATTCTTGTTCCGACTTTTACATTTATTATAATTGAGGCAGTTAACATCTATGAAAAA
>JAJRZB010000415.1 GCA_024275455.1 Bacteroidota bacterium
AACTCTGTTTCCGTTCGTAAACACAAAGAGGGCGACAAAGGTACTTTTTCTGTTGAAGAAATTTTGAATGTTATTATTGACGAAATAAATAATTTATCTCATAACTAGTGTAGGAGGTTTACATCGCTAAAGTTAGACAGCGTATAAATGAGGATATAAGACATCCTGAAATTAGATTGATTGGTGCTGACGGAGAGCAACTCGGTATTTATTCTGCATCTGAAGCTTTAAGAAAAGCAGAAGAAGCCGGTTTAGATTTGGTTGAAATTGCTCCGCAGGCAAAACCTCCTGTTTGTAAAATTATTGATTACGGAGAATTTCAGTACGAGCAGCAGAAGAGAGAAAAAATACAAAAGAAAAAACAACATGTTACCGTATTAAAGGAAATTAGATTACATCCTAATACAGATAAACATGATTTTGATTTTAAAGCAAGACATGCAGAAAAATTTCTGAATGAAGGGAACAAGGTTAAAGTTTCCGTAATATTTAAAGGAAGAGAATTAGCATATAAAGAGCACGGAAAGAATTTGTTGATTAGATTTATTGAAAGCCTTGAAGAAGTTTCTAATGTTGAACATGAAATTAAATTTGAAGGCAGAACAATGCATGCTATTCTTGCTCCAATAAAAGTTAAGGGAAAAAAGAAATAAATAATAAAAGGTTTTAATTATGCCAAAAATGAAAAGTAACAGAGGTGCAGCGAAAACATTTAGAAAAACTGCATCCGGTAAAGTAAAAAGAAACAAAGCATTTAAATCTCATATTTTAACAAAAAAAAGTACTAAAACTAAGAGAGGTCTTAGACAAGCTACTTTGGTTTCGGAAGCTGATTTGAAACGTGTTAAAACTATGATTCAATAAAAGGAGTCTGTGTAAAATGCCTAAAGCAAAAAACAATGTTGCATCACGTGCAAGAAGAAGAAAAGTTCTAAAGCTTGCCAAAGGATATTGGGGTGCAAGAAGTAAAGTATATACTGTAGCCAAACATTCGGTTGAAAAAGGTTTACAATATGCTTACAGAGATAGAAAAAATAAGAAAAGAACATTCAGAAGTTTATGGATTATTAGAATTAATGCTGCTGCAAGGTTAAACGGAACAACTTATTCACGTCTTATTAGTGCTATGAATAAAAAAGGTATAGACATTAATAGAAAAGTTCTTGCAAGTTTAGCAGTTGAAAATCCCAATGCTTTTGCAGATATTGTAAAATTTGTATCTGCGTAATTTTTACCCCTAAAATTCTTCCTTTGGTGGTGGAATATATTTAGGGGTATTTTTTTAAATTGTATTTATTATGAAAGAAAAAATTGATCAAGTACGAGAAGATTTTCTAAAAGATTCTTCATCTGTAAATAATTCTGATGATCTTGAGAAAATTAGGATTAAATATTTTTCAAGAAACGGATTGTATGCTAATCTTTTTGAGGAATTTAAAAGTTTACCAAAGGAAGAAAAACCTAAATTCGGGAAACTTCTTAATGAAGAAAAAAAATCAGCTCAATCTAAATTTGATGAACTGAAAAAAAGCATTGAATCTCAAGCAAGTAAAAACACTGAATATATTGACTTAACTCTTCCCGGTAAAGATAGGGAACTGGGAACACTTCATGTTTTAACCCAAACTTTGAATGAAATAAAATCAATATTTAAAGGTTTGGGATTCTCGGTTTATACCGGACCGGAAATTGAATCGGATGAAAATAACTTTGAAATGCTTAACTTTCCGGATGATCACCCCGCGAGAGATATGCAGGATACATATTTCATCAATGATTCATTTTTACTTAGAACGCATACATCTCCCGTACAAGTTCGTTTAATGAAAAACAGCAAACCGCCTTACCGTGCAATAATGCCGGGCAGGGTTTACAGAAATGAAGCAATTAGTGCAAAAAGTTATTGTTTGTTTCATCAAGTTGAAGGGTTGGTTATTGATACGGATGTAACTTTTGCAGAACTGAAAGGTACTTTGGTTTATTTCGCAAAACAATTATTTGGCGAAGATGTAAAATATCGTTTCAGATCCAGCTTTTTTCCGTTTACCGAGCCGAGTGCGGAAGTTGATATTTGGTGGCAGCCGAAAGGGAAAGAAGGTAAGTGGCTGGAAATTTTAGGCTGCGGGATGGTTGACCCGAATGTTCTTAATAATTTAAATATCGATTCGGAAAAATACATTGGTTATGCATTTGGAATGGGTATTGAAAGGATGGCAATGCTAAAATACGGTATTGATGATATTCGTCTTTTCTTTGATAATGATAACAGATTTTTAAATCAATTTAAATAGTCTGAGGAATAGTTTTGATAGTTTCACTTAATTGGCTTAAAGAATATATTGATCTTAATGGTATTACAGTTGAAGAAATAGTTGATAAATTAACTACTTCCGGATCTGAAATTGAGGAAGTAATTGATAAGTCTGAAGAATTCAAAAATATTGTTATCGGGAAAGTTGAAGAGGTACAAAAACATCCGAATGCCGACAAACTATCTGTATGCAAAGTTAATGACGGACAAGAAATTTTTAATGTTGTGTGCGGTGCTCCAAATGTTGCAAAAGGACAAACTGTTCCGTTTGCCAAAGTAGGAGCTGTAATTCCTAACGGTAAATTTGAAATTAAGAAAGCCAAAATTCGTGGTGAAAAATCGGAAGGAATGATTTGTGCTGAAGATGAGCTTGGTCTGGGTGATGATCATACGGGAATTATGGTTTTAGATAACAGTCTTAAAATCGGTGAACCCTTAGCCTCAGCATTAAAATTTAACGATGTTATTTTAGATATTGCAATAACACCAAACAGAGCTGATTCATTAAGTCATATTGTAATTGCGAGAGATTTGGCAGCTCTTTTTAATAGAAAGTTAAAACTTCCCAATTTAAAAACTCAATTCGAAATTGTTAACAAAAGTGAATCGGCTGAAGTTGTTGTCGAAAACCAAACCGGTTGCCCGCGTTACACAGCTGTTGTTGTTAAAGGAATTGAAGTAAAAGAATCACCTGAATGGTTAAAGGAAAAATTAATAAGCATCGGCTCTCGACCCATAAATAATATAGTAGACGTAACAAATTTTGTCCTTCACGAAGTTGGTCAACCGTTACATGCTTTTGATCTGGATGAATTAAGTGGCAGTAAAATTATTGTTAAAGATAACGGTTCTAAAAATAAATTTATCACATTGGATTCGAAAGAAAGAGAAATTCACTCAACTGATTTAATGATTTGTGACGGAGAAAAACCTGTTGCAATTGCCGGCGTAATGGGTGGAGAAAATTCCGAGGTAACAAATAAGACTAAAAATATTCTTATTGAAAGTGCATATTTCAATCCTTCTTCAGTTAGAAAAACAGCAAAGCATCTAGGACTTTCTACAGATGCATCTTATAGATTCGAAAGAGGTACAGATCCAAATGGAACTCTAAAAGCAGCTTTAAGAGCGGCTGAATTAATCGTGGAAATTGCCGGTGGTGAAATTGAAACCAAGGTTATTGATATTTATCCTGAAGAAATTTCTAAAAGAAATGTGTCATTAAGATTTGATAGAATTAATAAGATATTAGGCTTTAAAATTGATAATGAAAAAGTTTTGAAAATATTAGAAGGATTGGAATTTTCAATTTCGGAGCACGATGATAAAATTGTTAGAGTTGAAATTCCAACATTTCGGCATGATATTGAAAGAGAAATTGATTTGATTGAAGAGGTTGTTAGAATTTACGGATTTGATGGTGTCCCGCCGATTGAAAAAATCTCAAATACACTTAGCAAAAAAATTGATGAAACAAATTTTGAGGATGAACTTCGTTTTAGATTGACTGCTTTAGGATTTAATGAGACAGTAAGTAATTCGTTGATAAGTGATGAAAAAACAATGGATTACAGTCGGTCAATTAAAGTGCTCAATCCGCAAAGTATGGAAATGTCTAGATTAAGAACATCACTTATACCTAATGTTTTGATGAATATTTCAAGGAATATAAAAGTTAAAGAAAGTGATTTAATGTTTTTTGAAATCGGTGAAGTTTTTAAATCTGAAAATGACCAAATTAAGTCGTTCGAGGATATCTCGGAGCACGAGAATTTAATTATCGCTTTAACCGGAAATAAAAATAAAAAAACATGGTATCAAAAAGAAATACCGTTTGATTTTTATGATTTGGTTGGACTTACTAATAAATCTTTAGCCAAAGTATTTGCTAACATAAAAGTAAAAACTCAATTTAACTTGGAAAGTTCAGAATTGTTCGAATACTCTTTTAGCAAAAATTTAGGAAAAGAAATTCTTGGTGAAGGTGGCAAAGTAAATAGAGAATTGCTTAAAAAATATGAAATAGAAAATAATGTGTTTTTATTTGAAATTAATTTATCAGCTCTTAAGAGTTTCGATCAAAAATCAAACAGATATTATAGTTTATTAAAGTACCCAAAAGTATACCGAGATTTTGGTTTTATTTTAGATAAGAATATTTCGTATAATGAGGTTGTAAAAACAATTAAACAATCAAGCTCAAATTTGTTGAAAAATGTAAATTTATTTGATATCTTTGTTAGCGAAAGTCTGGGTAAAGACAAAAAAAGCCTGGCTTTTAAGTTGGAGTACTATGACGAATCCAGAACACTTAGAGAAGAGGAGATTGATAAAGAGTTTTGGAAAACAATTGAAGCTGTAAAAACAAATTTAAATGCAGAATTAAGAGGTTAATATGAGTAACACCTCAAAGTACGATTTGTTCATGGAAGAAATTGTTTCATTGGAAAAAATGGTTCAAAGATTTGTTGTTGAATCTCAAGAACTAAGAGATGAAAAATCAGATTTAAAATCAAAGGTAGAAAATTTAGAAAAAGAGAATGAAGTATTAGTATTAAAAATTCAAGAACTTGAAAAAAAACTTTCTAAAGCTGAAGATAAAACTTCCGCTTTAGGAGAAGCAACGTTAGACTTTAATGATAGACAAAATTTCAAAAGTCAAATTGATGATCTGATAGAAAGAATTGATTATCATATTAGATCATAAAATTAGTTAGTTAAAGTGTTTGGAATATTTAGGTAAAGAATAGACTTAATGACAGAAAAAAAGAAGCTTAAAGTAAAAATTTTTGATAAAGAATTTTCATTACTTGTAGAAAATGAAGAAATAGCTGCAGAATTGGCTGAATATGTAAATAAAATTATGGATGAAACGCAAGCTGAATTGAAAGATCAACCGACTGAAACAATAGCAATTATTGCTGCATTAAATATTGCATACGATTTATCCGTTGAAAAAAATAGATTTAGAGAATTTAGCATACAAGCCACTAATAAAATTAAAAAAATAAAGCTTCTTTTAGACCAGTCTGACATGGAGTCCATTCCATCATAAATTTTCCGCACTGCCAATTCACAAATGAAAAACTAACAACGTAAAATAGGGTTTCTGACTTACAGCGTGTATTACAGGCCTCATCTCGTTTCGGCGGGATCCTGCAATTTGCAGGACCAGTGGAAGTAAAAAGCGTTGGGCGGTTACCCACATTGTATAAGGATGAGTTTTTCCATCCTGGGTTGGCATGTGCGGTTTTTTCTGTTTTTATGGAGGTGTTATGGAATTCAATAATACATTGATAGTTATTGTTATACCGATTGTTGTTGCTGTAATTGCGTTTATTTTAGGATGGGTTTTACATTCCAAAATTGGTAAAAATAAAATTGCCACTGCAAACGAAACTGCAAAAAAAATAATTGAAGACGCAGAAAAAGAATCAAAGAATCTTAAAAGAGAAAAACTGCTTGAAGTAAAAGACGAGTGGTTAAGGAAGAAACAAGAGTTTGATAATGAGGTTAATACCCGGAGGCAAAAACTTCAGAATTATGAAAAGAAAATCGAATCACGATAACTTAATTTGGAAAAAAAGTATGAGTTAGTGATTGAGAAAGAAAAACATAATAAAGAAATTGATAGACAGCTTCAACGTAAAAATGAAATACTGCATCGAAAGTTAGAAGAAGTTGAAAAGTTAATTTATGATCAAAACATTAGATTGGAAAAAACTGCCGGATTAACACAAGAAGAAGCTAAAAAAATGTTGATGGAAAATGTAATTGATAAAGCAAAATCAGATGCTTCTCAATATATTAATGAAATCAGAGATCAGGCAAAATCAGAAGCTAAAAAAGAAGCTCAAAAAATTGTTGTTCAGGCTATACAAAGAACTGCAGTAGATCACTCGGTTGAAAGCACGGTTTCGGTTGTCCAAATTCAAAGTGATGAAATGAAAGGCAGAATAATTGGCAGGGAAGGAAGAAATATCAGAGCTTTTGAAGCAGCAACCGGAGTTGATGTAATTGTTGATGATACCCCTGAAGCTGTAATTCTTTCTGCGTTTGATCAGTTTAGAAGAGAGATTGCCAGAATTTCTTTAGAAAGATTAATTGCCGATGGTAGAATTCATCCCTCAAGAATTGAAGAAGTTGTTAAAAAAGTTGAATCTGAACTTGATGAGGAAATTCAAAAAGAAGGAGAAAATGTTTTAATTCAACTTGGTATTCACGGAGTTCATCGCGAACTAGTTAAATATATCGTAAGGATGAAATATCGTTCAAGTTATGGGCAAAACCTTTTACAGCATAGTATTGAAGTTGCTTATATTACCGGATTTATGGCTAGTGAATTGGGGTTTGATCAGCAAATAGCAAAGAGAGCCGGTTTAATGCATGATATTGGTAAAACGGTAGATAAAAGTATTGAAGGTCCGCATGCCTTAATTGGGGCGGATTTACTTAAAAAATATAAAGAGCATCTAATAGTTATTAATGCAGCAGGAAGTCATCATGAAGATATTGAAATGACTCATCCGATTTCCGCTTTAGTTCAGGCTGCGGATGCAATTAGTGGTGCACGTCCCGGGGCAAGACGAGAACCTTTAGAAGGATATGTTAAGAGATTAGAAAATTTAGAAGGCATAGCAAATACATTTGAAGGTGTGGCAAAAACCTATGCAATTCAAGCGGGAAGGGAAGTTAGAGTAGTTGTTGAACCTGATAAAGCGGATGATAACTTTTCCGAAAAACTAGCCGATGATATAGCGCATAAAATTCAAGAGGAAATGGAATATCCCGGTCAGATTAAAGTAACAGTAATTAGGGAAGTAAGAAAAATTGCTTATGCAAAATAATTTATTAAAATATATTTAATTAAATTTGCCAGGTATTTATCTGGCATTTTTTTTAGGTACTATGAAAAAAGTAATTGGCATAACCGGGGGAATTGGTTCAGGAAAATCAACGGTATCTGATTTTTTTGAGAGCAAAAATTTTATTGTTCTTAGAGCGGATAATATTGCAAAAGATGTTATGCTCAAAAACAAAAAAGTTAAACAACAAATTGTGAAAGAATTTGTAAATGAGTCTTACCTTGAAGATAAGTTAAACACCAAATACATAGCGGAAAAGGTTTTTAATAACCCTGATTACTTAAAAAAACTTAATGAAATTGTTCATCCGCCAACAATTAGTAAAATTAATTTTGATATTCAAAAATTAAAGCGAAAATATGATATTATTTTTGTTGAAGCTGCCATTTTATTTGAAGCAAATTGGGAAAAATATTTTGACTATATTTTATTAGTAACTGCTGATGAAGATAAAAGAATAAAAAGATTGCTCGGAAGAAATAACATTACTGTTCAAGAAATAAAAAATAGAATATTAAATCAAATGGATGAAAATAAAAAGAAAAGAAAATCCGATTTTATTATAGAAAACAATGCCGACTTAGACAGTCTGTATCAAAAGGCTGACTTCTTTCTAACTTTATTTAATAACCTCCCGTAACTAATATTTTAAGTTCTTGCTTAGTTAAAGTGTAACATTTATTTTTCGATGTTCAAAATAATGGAGCTGCTGTGTCATTCATAAATTCTGGTATTGTTTCCTTTGTAAAATTCCTTCCTAAATCAATTGTTCATATTTTTGCAAAAAAATATATTGCAGGAGAAACACTTAACGATGCCATGAATGTTGTCCGAGATCTTAATTCAAAAGGTATTCTTGCAACAGTTGATGTACTTGGGGAAGCAATTAAAACAAAGGAAGAAGCAATTTCTGAAAAAGAAGAGTGCTTAAGAGTTTTAGAAGCTATTGAAGAAAATAATCTAGATGCAAATTTATCACTAAAACCAACTTCTTTGGGGTTAAGCATTGATAAAGAGTTTTATTATAATCAATTGAAAGAGGTTGTAGAAAAAGCTAAACAGTTTAATAATTTTGTTCGTATCGATATGGAGGATTCACCATATACTTCTTCTACAATAGAAATCTTTAAAAGAATTCAAGCATAATATGATAATGTTGGAATTGTACTTCAAGCTTATCTTAAAAGAACAGTAAATGATGTTGAGGAACTTAATAAAACAAAAACTAACTATAGACTTTGCAAGGGGATATATATTGAACCGTAAGAAATTGCAATTAAAAACAAACAGGGAATTCGTGATAATTATTTAATGCTATTGGAAAAAATGTTGACCAATAAAAGTTATGTTGGTATTGCAACGCATGATGATTATTTAGTAAAAGGTGCATATAATATAGTTAAGAAATTGAAGCTAAACAAAAACGAATATGAATTTCAAATGCTGTATGGAGTTACAGAAAAATTAAGAGACAAAATTAACAATGATGGCCATAAAATAAGAGTTTATGTTCCCTATGGTGAAAATTGGTACGCTTACTCTGTAAGAAGAATGCAGGAAAATCCTGAAATAGCTGGTCACATAACAAAAAGTATTTTTAAGTTTACTTGATGAATATATTAGGAATTGAAAGTTCATGCGATGAGACATCAATTGCAATTTTGAATGATGGGAATGTTAAGACTAATTTAATTGCTTCTCAGCATTTTCATAATAAGTTCGGTGGAGTAATACCCGAATTATCAAGCAGAGCACATCTTCAGCAAATAATACCTCTGATAAAACAGTCTTTATTAGAAACAAAGATAGAATTGGAAGATTTAGATTTAATCTGTGCTACAGCCGGTCCGGGTTTAATTGGTGCACTACTTGTGGGACTCACATTTGGCAAAAGTCTTTCATTATCGCTTAACAAACCCTTTGTGCCTGTTAACCATATTGAGGGACATATTTTTTCCGGTTTTTTAATGAAAGAAAAACCAAAATATCCGTTTTTGTCAATTGTTGTTTCGGGTGGGCACACATTGCTTTTATTGGTAAAAAGTGAATTTGAAATAATAAAATTAGGCTCTACTATTGATGATGCCTTGGGAGAAGCTTTTGATAAAGTTTCTAAAATGATTGGATTGGGATATCCTGGAGGACCTCTAATACAAGAAGCCGCTGTAAAAGGTGATGAAGATATTTTTAATTTCCCTATTGCTAAAACTAAAGGGAAATATGATTTCTCATTTAGCGGATTAAAAACTTCTGTATTAAGGACTATTCAAAAATTATCAAATGAAAGAGAAATAACTGAAACAGAAAAAAATAATATTGCGACTTCATTTCAAAAAGCGGCAGTTGGAGCAATAATTAATAGAGTAATGCTTGTTCTTAACGAAATTAAAGTTAATAGTATTTCTCTAGTTGGAGGAGTTGCGGCAAATAAAAAACTTCGTGATGAAATAAAATTAATTGGAGAAAAATTTAAGATTTCTGTAGTAATTCCTAAAATTGAATATTGCGGAGATAATGCTGCAATGATTGCTTTTAGAGGATATCAATATCATAAAGCCGGAAAGAAATTTAACCTAAATTCAAATGCTTATCCAAGTTTACCTTTTGAAACTTTTAACGAAATGTAAATTACCTATTTCTTGCAATATGTAAGTATAATTAAAAAGTTATATTATTTATAACCAAATATTAATCCAAAGTAAACTTTTTTATATATTTCTATTAGTTAAAGCTAACAACTAAGTGGATTTTTATTGCCTTTGCGTTTTATAAATAAATATTTTAATCTGACAAAAAATGAAACATATTTTGTAATTACAGTATTTGTTTTCATTCTAAGCTTCTTAGTATTTACCTTTTACGGACCGAACTATAACGGAAGTAGAAAGTCTGTTTATCTTACTGTAAAGAATGGAGCAAGCTTTAATACAGTAGTAGATTCTTTGTATAAGAAGAATGTAATTAAGAGTAAAACAAATATAAAAATTGCAGCATTTCTATTCGGAATTGAAAAAAGTGTTAAAGCGGGTAAGTACGAAATACCCGATGGAATTAATTATATTAACTTGCTTTCACTTTTAAATAAAGGAGCTCCTAAGAAACAAATTCGTGTTACAATTCAAGAAGGTATTTGGCAAAAAGATTTAGCTAAATTATTATCAAACAAATTAAAATTAAACGAAAAAGAAATTTTACGGTTAAGTAAAGACAAAAAATTTATTAAAGAGTTATGATTAAACATAAATTCATTGGAAGGTTATCTTCTTCCGGATACATATTATTTTCATGAAGGAAGTACCGAAAAAGAAGTTCTAAAAAAATTAGTGGATGCAATGTTAACTTTATTTAATGATAATGAAATCAAAGCCAGGATGAAACATCTTAGAAAGAACATGCATCAAATTTTAACAATGGCTTCAATAATTGATGGTGAATCTAATAAAATTAGTGAATTTAAAAGAATTGCCGGTGTATATTACAACAGATTAAAAAAAGGATGGAAATTACAAGCTGATCCGACTGTACAATATGTGGTAAGACAAAAAAGAAAGAAAGTAAACAAAATATATTATAAAGATTTAGAGATAGATTCAAAGTTCAATACATATAAATATTACGGTCTACCTCCTGCACCAATAAATAATCCCGGTAAAGATGCAATAATGGCAGCACTTTACCCGGAAGAACATGAGTATTTTTATTTTGTTGCCGATGGGTCCGGCGGACATGCATTTTCAAGAAATTCACGAGAACATCAAATACAAGTAAACAGATATAGAAATTGGCGAAGAAACAGCAAATAATAAAAACCTTAACAGCAGTATTTTTGATATTGCTAATTGTAAAATGTGCAAGTCAAATAGCACCACCCGGTGGTGATAAAGATATCACTCCGCCCGTTGTTATTGAGACATACCCTGAAGATGGAACAACTAATTTCAAAGATAATATAATCGAATTCACATTTTCTGAATATGTAAACAAACGAAATATTAATGAAGCTTTTTTTATTTCTCCCTTAATTAAAACCAATCCTGAAATGTCTTGGACTAACCGAACTGTGGAAATGACTTTCCCGGATGGTTTTGATTCCAATACTACTTATTCTGTAATAATTGGAACGGCTATTACAGATGTTAATAACAATAACAATATGCTAAAACCTTTTGTTCTGACTTTTTCTACCGGCGATAAAATTGATAGCGGTATGATTAGTGGCAGAGTATTTTCTGAAAAATCTGACGGGACATTAATTTTTGCTTATTTAGATACAGATTCACTTAATATTTACAAACAAAAACCAAACTATATTTCGCAAATTGATGATAAAGGAAGATATAAGTTATCTGGTCTGGGCATTGAGAAATATAAAATATTTGCCGTTAAAGATGAATTTAAGGATTTAGTTTACAGTATTGGTGAGGATAAAATTGGTGTTCAATTCAAAGATACTTTTATTTCCGATAGCAGTAAAAGTATAACCGATATAAATTTCTTTTTGCAAAAAGAAGATACTTTAGCGCCGAATATTCAATCTGTTACCATGACAGATAAGAATCATATTATTGTTGAGTTTAATGAATCGATTGATTCTTCTAGATTATCTTCTAAGAACTTTATTATTTATGATTCTACAAATAATACTGGGAATAAAATTCACTATTTATACAAAGGGAATAATTCTAAACATCAATATATTGTAACTGTTTCAGATTCACTTAATAGTGATAATAACATTTATTTAAATGTAAGTAGAATTTTTGATAAGTATGGAAATGAGTTAGTATTTGAAAGTAAAAGTTTTACACCTTCAGATAAACCTGATACCAATGCTGTTAGAATAAATAGAATTAACTCACCTCTAAAAAGTGGAATAATTGATTATTTAAATCCTGAATTTGATGTTTTGTTTACAGATGCATTTGATACTACTAAAGCAAAAAGAGGAATATTGTTTTTTGATAAAGACAGTAATAAAATTCCTATTAATATGAAATTTTTAGATAATGCAACTGTAAAAATAAAACCCCTTATTGAACTAAAACCCAGAGCAAGTTATAAATTTGTTACAGTAATGAAATATTTTATTGATGAAGCAGGAAATAAAATTGATACAACGATTTCTAACAGAGTTTCAACAGTAAATAATTTGGATTTTAGCGGAGCAAGTGGGAAAGTAAATTTTAATAAGACTAAAAATATTAGAATTGTTTTAGAGTCTGCAGAAAGAGATAAGCGTAAAATAGAAAAAGTTATAAATGATGATAAAACATTTAATTTTGAAAGAGTATTACCAGGGGAATATTTAATTTGGGCTTACGAAGATTCAGACAGCAATAAAGAATATTCTTATGGTTCAGTAATTCCATTTGTAAAGGCAGAGTATTTTAAATATTATCCCGATACTTTGAACTTGAGAGCCAGATGGCCAGTTGGAGATATATTTATAGATTTTAATAAATAAAATTCTAATAAACCTCCCCGGTTTTTAAAACCTCGGAGGTTTGGAAAATGCAGAAAATAAAATTAAAAAACTTGAGGAAATATGACTGACAAACTAATTGAATGCGTACCAAATTTTTCCGAAGGGAAGGATATGTCTGTTATAAAACAAATAACAGATGTAATTGAAAAAGTGGAGAACGTAAAATTATTAGATGTTGATCCCGGTGCTGACATGAACCGTACGGTTGTTACATTTGTGGGAGATCCTAAAGGAGTTAAAGAAGCAGCTTTTAACGCGATTAAAAAAGCTTCAGAATTAATTGATATGTCCACTCACACCGGTTCACATCCTAGAATGGGAGCTACTGATGTTTGTCCGTTTGTACCGGTTAGCGGAGTTACCACGGAAGAATGTATTGAACTTTCAAAAGAAGTTGCGAGAAGAGTTGGGGAAGAATTGGAAATTCCTGTTTATTTATATGAAAAATCCGCTCAAACACCTGAACGGGAAAATTTGGCAATAATAAGAGCCGGAGAGTATGAAGCTTTACCAGAAAAACTAAAGAAGCCTGAATGGAAACCCGATTATGGTCCCGCAAAGTTTAATGCTGCAAGTGGTGCTACGGTTATTGGTGTTAGAGAGTTTTTAATAGCTTACAATATCAGTTTAAATACAAGAGAACAACTTCATGCAATAGATATTGCTTACGAACTGAGAGAAAAAGGAAGATCTGCTAGAAGACCAGTTAAAATGCCATATTATTACAAGGGCAAAACTATATTAAAATATAAAGAAGGTGAATATCCATGCGGTGAATGTGATTATACCGGTAAAACAATTGCAGAAACCATTAACCACTGCAAAAATGAACATAATTATGATTTGTCTGAATTACTAAAATTAAACAGTATCAATTCGCAAAAGCCCGAAGGAAAATCAGTAAAGAAAAAAGGGATGTTCACAAACTGCAAAGCAATTGGTTGGATGGTTGATGAGTATGATAGAGCACAAATTTCAATAAATTTAACAAATTACAAAGTTACTTCCACTCACGATGTTCTTGAAGCTACAAGAAAATTAGCTGCTGAGAGAGGATTGGTTGTAACAGGAAGTGAAATTGTAGGCATGGTGCCTTATCCGGCATTGCTTGAAACCGGTAAATATTATTTGCGTAAACAAGGTCGTTCAACCGGTATACCAATTAAAGACATTCTAAATACAGCAGTACAATCATTAGGTTTGGAAGATGTTGCAGAATTCAATATTGATGAAAGAGTTCTCGGTCTTCCTAAAAATTTAGATTCGGCTTTAGTGGAAATGAAATTAACTGATTTTGTAGATGAAGTTTCAAGGGAATCTGCTGCACCGGGTGGCGGCTCTATTGCTGCATTAGCCGGAGCATTGGGAGCATCATTATCTTCAATGGTAAGTAACCTTACTGCTAATAGAAGAGGAAGTGAAGATGTTGACGAAGTTCTAAACAGAGCTGCTAATGAAGCCCAAGAAATAAAAAACAAACTTGTAAAAGCAATTGATGCTGATACGGATGCTTTTAACGAATATATGGATGCAAGAAGATTACCCAATAAAACCGATGAAGAAAAAGCCATTCGTAAAGAAGCAATGCTGCAAGGATTGAAAAATGCTGTTCTTGTCCCATTGGAAACTGCACAACAAAGTGCAAAGGCAATTGAAGTTGCAGAAGTTGTAGCTAAAAATGGAAATCCGAATTCAATTACTGATGTTGGTGTTGGAGCACAAATGGCATACTCCGGAGTTCTTGGCGGAATTTATAATGTTCTAATTAATCTTAAAGATATTAACGATGAAGAATTCTGTACTGAAATGAGAGAAAAATGTATAGAACTTAAAATGTCAGCTAAACAAAAATTAGACACAATTTTAACTTATGTTGAAGGTAAATTAGTTTAATAATAAAATTCCTTTAAGTGTTGTTTTTTACTCGGGTACTTTATTTCTCGAACTAAAAGCTTAAGCTAAGCAATACTACAATGAAAAAGGGGTATGTTATGGAAAAGTTGGTTAGGTATTCACTTTTTTTTAGCTAAATGTTCTCTTAACTTTTCTTCGAAATTATCAAGCTTATATAAATATGGGTAAAGAAATTTAGCTCTTTTATCTCGCCATAGTCTATTAAAAGCACGTATGTGTTCCAATACTGTATCAATATTACTTAATGCATGAACTTGAATATCTAAATCTGATTCAAATAGGTAAACATATTGCATTCGTAAAATTTCAGTTACAATTTTCAATAAGTCTTCAATATCTTCATTTGTAAGTGGAAATTTAATGTATGTGTCTTCTGGATTATCAAAGTATTTTGCATCTGAATGAGCAAGAGATGTGTCACGTCGTCCCCTAATATTTTCAATAATATCTTTTTTTGAATGAAGTAATTTTTGTTGTTCATCGATAATTTTTTGATAATCGACTGCAGTTAATATTTCTCTTATTCCACTCTCTGATTTATAAAATGTTGGTTCAATTACTTTTGCATGTTCTTTAGCTTTTTTTAACCAATCAACAATACATTTTTCTTCTCTATCATCAAGTAGTAAGCATAATTCAATTAATAATGTCCGATTAAAACTAAAACTCATAAGTCTAAAAAAGTAAGAACCAATTTCAAGTGCTTCGACCCTATTTGGTGTTACCCATTCTTTTAAAAGTTGCAGCTGTTTATTAATTCCTTTTATATATAGCAATCGCTGGATAAGTTTTCTTAAATATTCACGTAATTCCTTTTTGGGATCTTTCATCTTATACCTTAAAAATATATTATAATACAATATATAGAAAATAAGTCCTTTGAGTTTTTCCTAGACAAATGAATGTATCTTAAAAGATGATTAAATAGAGTTTTAAATCTTACTCTTATAAATAAGATTTTTAAATTTAGATTATGATATTGAATTTATTATCCAAGCTTTTATATCAATTTTTAAGTTTTAGTTTGAAAATACAATTGTCTTTTTTCCATCAACTAAAATTCTATATTGGCTATGAAGAAGAATAGCTCTTGAGACTACCAAACGCTCTAAATCTCTTCCTTTTGTAATAAGATTTTTTAAAGAATCACTGTGTGATATTCTAATTATATCCTGTTCAATTATTGGGCCTTCATCCAGTTTTTCTGTTACATAATGACTTGTAGCACCAATAATTTTTACTCCTCTCTGGTAAGCTTGTTTGTAAGGATTACCTCCCGCAAAAGCCGGTAAAAAAGAATGATGAATATTTATAATTTTATTGGGATATCTATTTACAAATTCAGCCGATAAAATTTGCATATATCTTGCCAGCACAATTGTATCCACTTCCAAGCTGCTTAGCAACTCCAATTGTTTTTTCTCAGCCGCAAGTTTACTTTCTTTTGTAATTTCAAAATAATAAAATGGATAATTATATTGCTTGACTAAGTATTCCAAATCTTTATGGTTAGAGATAATTGCAACGATTTCAATATTAAATTCGTTTAGTGTGTTCCGCCATAAAATTTCTTGTAAGCAATGCTCATATTTTGATACGAAAATTGCTACTTTTTGTTTCTCGTCGTGAAAATTTAATTGCCAAGTAGCGTTAAAATTATCTGCTAATTTTTTAAAACTTGCAATTAATTCATTTTGAGAAATAAGATTCGAGTTATATCCGAAAGCAATACGTATAAAAAATTTTTCCTCCGCAGTATCAACATGTTCATTCAAATCAGTAATATTACCGCCAAATTTAAATATTTGATCTGTTAACTTAAAAACCAGTCCTTTCCGATCGTTACAAGAAAACAACAAGATAGCTTCTTCATAATTGTTAATCATAATTATATTCTTACATATTATATTACTAAAATTGTAAATTATCTATTAATATTTATAATGTAAATTTAATAAATAGTTTCAACAAGATTAATTATGGATAATGTTATGTTAGTGTTTTGATTTGATAAAGTAATTTCATAGTTTTGCATAAATAATCGTTAGGGGTGTTGCTAAAGCGACTGAGAATAAACCCTTTTACCTGATCCGGATAATGCCGGCGTAGGGAAATGAGTTTGAATTTCATTATAACCTTTTCTCTGCGAGAATAG
>JAJRZB010000416.1 GCA_024275455.1 Bacteroidota bacterium
AAAGTCTATTGTTTTTGTAGAAACTATATTATCATTAACAAAAAGTTTTGCTTCTGTTGTTCTTTCAGTATCATGTATCTTTTTTATTCGCGACTTAACAGTAACTTCATTACCGACCGGAATAATATTATTGGATATTGTTAAGGAATCGTAAAAAAACGATAAAGGTTTGCCTTTAACCATAATTCTCTTTACAGCGGTATTACCAACTGAAAATATGTATTCACCTGGTTTAGTGAAAAGATATTCAAACGAAACATCCAAAATATTATTTTTTATTATTGGTACTTTTTTTACTTCTGAAACTATTCCGTTTACAAAAAGTGAAATATCTTCGATACCTGTACTTCCAGTATTCTTAATATTTACACTTACTTTAGCGAATTCACCTGTTCTAAATTTCGTTATATTCTCAAACTTATTATTTCCTATTATTAAATTTTGATATTCAAATTTTGGTTTGCCGACAATTATATTCTCCGGGGCTACTTCAGGAATATCAATTTTATAATTATTTTGATAAATATTATCGGTAAGATTAGCTGCACATAATTTCATTTATCCTTGCTCTAAAGCATAAAAAATATTATCCTCGGCTGTCCAACCATAAGACATATTATCAAACCATATAGCAACGTTATCATTAAACTTTCCTTTTTTTACATGGTGAATAAGATTACCTCGAATAATTGAATCATAAGTATACCCACCAGAGGTTATTACACCTGAATCATCTGCTAAGGATTGAATATGATGTATATGGTTATATTCAACTCTGTATCCACCATCTATAGCTTCTTCAAGATTAGACCAACCACCAACATATATAGGGTAACGCCCCAGATTGTTAGTTATTTCATTATGAGAAATGGTTGTATATAAAGTATTTTTAGCATGTATGGATGTTCCGCCACATTTATCAATATAGTTATTAGAAATAATAACTTCACGAATTATGTCCGTCCAATGTTCAGGATATGGATTTCCTTCTACAACAATAGCTCCACCGGCTGCTCTAACAATATTATTATTTAGAATTCTAATTTGATAGGAACCATACCCCAAATGAATTCCTATTCCTGCAACTGCACTAATTTTGGAATCCACAATCTCACATTTATTTGTATATTTAATTTTTATTGCACTGCTTTCACCTTCTGTTGCTTCAAAAGAAAGTCCATAAAAACGCAAGTTTCTTACCGGACGTTTTTGTTCCCCTTCTATCGCAATTAAAGTTTTAAGTACCGGGGAGATAATTCTAGATTTATTAGGATTTTCAATATTCTTAGGAGGTATTAAAAATATTTTTTTAAAATGTTTATCATAATACCATTCACCAGGATAATCAAGTAGTGCTGTTATATTTTCTATATAATAACGAGGTGATATTACAAGAATTCCATCTTGAGGCTTTTTAAGATAAGCAATATTTTTGGTTTCATCAACTTCTGTGATACTATTGATTCCTTGATGCCACCGTAAATACATAATGATTCTATTGTCCTCCATATTCGGCCACTTTTTAATTTCATCAGAGTTAAAATTAAATGAGGTTGTAGATTCAGAAGCAGTCGGAACAGTAAAATATCCGGAATTCGGTGTGCGAGCTAAGGTCAGATTTTTTCCATCAATAATAAGATAATTAACATCTATATTTTTTGCATCAGCAACCCAATATTTATTTTCCTTTTTCCAATTTGAAATTATCTTACCGCCGGAAATTATCGGATGTTCTCCGGGATAAGCAGCATAAGTAACAAAATAATCTTTTAATTTATGATATTCAAATGCACCGGAAGGTAAATTTGTTTCAACCCTTTCACCACCATCATCAGGAGTAAACTTAAGTGTTTTACCCAGTGAATAATAACCTTCACGTATAAAAACCAGAATATCTCTCCCGTTCCCAAATTTATGCGGTGACCCTATATACCTCCGATCAATTGGAACTTCTTCAGGAGTATAGATTTTCTTTTTTAATTCTCTAACTGCTTCTTGTGCTTTTTTAATAGTCCTAAAAGGACCATCAGTTTTCGAATTATTTACAGAAGAAAGTTTACCAGACCAAGAATCATTACCATTTGGAGCAACATAAAAATCAGCATTTTTACCCTCAGTTGAAAATTTTTTCCATTTTTCTCCACGTAATAACTGACCTTGTCCTTGCATTAAAGCTGGTAACAAAAGGAATAATAATACATAAAAACATTTTTTTACTATTATAAATTTATTTCCCATTTGTATTAAGTTGTTCATAACTTTGTTCTCATTTTTTTTTATAGTACTTAATTTTTTATTAAGGACTTTGAACAATGCCTTTTCTAATTACTAGAAACCTTTTTATCCTTAAAATGTTTGTATTTTTTATTTATAAAAATTTCTATCTATTGTTCGTTCTATTATTTAATAAATTTTTAATCATTGAACTGAATTGTTTCAAGTTCTTTTTTAGGGTCTACAATCCGTAAATAAAGCCCCCAACTTGCACCAATATTTTCAACTTTAACCAAAATTTTATTAATCCCCTTTTTAAATTCTACAGTTATAATATCCTGATCTGGCACAGCTCCTCTACCGGCATGAATATTATAAACAACTTTATTATTGATCCACACTTTTGCTCCATCGTTACTACCGAGAGCTATTTTGACTTTTCTATTATTCGGGCTTTTTATTTCCGCGTAAGCATAAGCAATACCTTTGGCTTTGGGATTTATTTCAGTATTTCTTTTACTAAATATTGAAATAAAATTTAAATAACCGGTTGGTAATGTATTTTCTGTTTCCCATTTAACTATGCCCCCTTTTCCATTATAATTTTTTAAATATTGTATTTCATTTTCAGGAGGATAAATTTGATTAAGTCCAATTCCATAATCAAAAACACCTATCACTTTCCAATTCTTAATAAAACCTTCATTTGTTTTGCGTATTTCCCACCAATCATGTAAAGGACCAGGTTTATTTAGTACTTTTAAATTAACCATCGGGTTTAAAGAACTATCAAGTTTAAAAATGCGCAAAGCATTTTCACGCAGTATCATTTTAGCAATATCAATAGCCTCACTTTCAGTTAAATATCTGTCACGAACTTTTTCAATTAGAACATCAGCAATAATTTGTCTTGCCATAACCGAATGAGCATAAACAGCTTCAACAAAATCATAGTCGCCGCCAAAAGCCATTATTTTATTTGCTGGAACGGTTTCAATCCACTCATGCAAATATCGTTTACTGTATGAAGGTGAAATTACATATGACCAACACATATCAATAAAAACATTAGGAAAGTTCTTAGCCAGAGTACCCAATTCTCCGCCATAGGGATAACTTGCATGAAAAAGAATGAATTTTACATTGGGATATTCGAAAAATAAATTTACCAGGTGAGTAGGATTTGAATTGGTAATAGTATTACCATTCCCAGCTTGAAGTCCGGTATGAATTTGTATTGGTAAATCAAACTCATCAACTAAATCTAATAACTTA
The DNA here is from genome assembly GCA_024275455.1 of Bacteroidota bacterium. Taxonomy (GTDB): domain Bacteria; phylum Bacteroidota; class Ignavibacteria; order Ignavibacteriales; family Melioribacteraceae. Next base: position 3,490 of record JAJRZB010000416.1, read on the forward strand.
TGTATTAGGTAGTCTTGTATAATTTTCACATCTTCAGATTTCACTTTTGATTTTTCTAGGAGAGACTTAAACACTTTTTCAGCTTTTTCTTTTGAAGTATTTTTAAACTTTAGTATTCGTTTATAAGCAAGAGTAGACTTTATACCTACCATACCAAAATCAATTCCAGCTAGAAATGCTTTTCTTAATGCAAAATTATAGTCATCAAGTGAGTTAATTTTAATATCAAATTGTTTCCCAATATCTATGATTTCAGAAGCGGATGAAATAAGTAAAAAATTATCAAATCTTTCCACATGTCTATAGAATTTTTTATCAAAATTATTACGCCCCATATCCATAATTGATAAATCGATTCTAGCCTTTTCTTTTAGTATATTCTCATATAATCCCGGTTTGTTTGCTGCTTGCATTCGCAAAGTCAATAGTTCTACTGTTGAATCACTTATATCCGGAACACCGTATAAATCACGCGCTGCAATAAGTGGAATACGCCCATAACCGGTAGTTCGCATTGCCCTATAGAATGGTTTAAGTAATTCCCACCGATCTAAAAGAGGAAAATCATTTTTATAAATTATTTCTATTAATCCTTTATTGGTAATATTAGCCGCAGATATTAAGTCTTCTTTTGCATAATGTCTAAATAGGTATGTAAAGTCTATCTTCTTACCAATTTGCAAACGAGATTCTTCTGTGGCTAAATGTTCGTGTGTATCAATTATTTGTATTTCATTTACCGCTTTTATAATTCTCTCTTTGTAGTTTGCTTTAGGAACATCGACAATATGGATTTGAGAAAACACAGGTATAACAAATAACAAAGCAAATAATATTATTAAAGAATATCTCATAGATTTGCCATTATTTTATGAGCACCATTTTTTTGTTTGAAAATATTTACCTGCTTGTAACTTATATAGATATATTCCAGTAGAGAGAATTGAGGCATCAAACTTGATTTCATAATTTCCGGATTTTTGTTCTTTGTTGACAAGAGTTACTACTTCACGCCCTAAAATATCATATATCTTTAGTTGTACAAACGAGGTATGCTTTATCCCAACATCGGGAATTGAATATTTAATTGTTGTGCTTGGATTAAACGGATTGGGATAATTCTGTTCTAAGTTAAATTGCTGTAAAGTCGGAGTTGCTTCAGAGATATCCACAATTGTTTCACCTTTGAATCGAAAGAGTTTTCCGGCACCAGCACGGAAAAATACATTGAACGTTGCTCCGGAATAACTGTTCTCAAAAGGAACATCTTCCCATTTATCATTTTCCACATTGAATACTTCTAAGTTATTCAAAATATAATTTATCGTTACTTCGGTAAATGATGTATCAGAATAATCTTTATTCATTAACATGAAGTAATCATCATTATTTTCATTTTTAAAGTACCCAACAACCAAATCGGCATTATCCGATACTGATTTTATAATTCCATCAGGTGGTAATTTCCATTTATCCTCATTTATAATTGTATGGTAAACTCCAGTAGTTTTTAATTTGACCATTATATTTTTTAGAGAATCAATTTCCGCATTTATCTTCTTAATTGAAGGATAGATTATTTCCCTATCGGGATTACCTGTTACTCCCCAATCCAAATGCCAATGGAACCAAATTAAAGCATGAACTCCGTATGTAAGAGAAGAATATACTAACCATCTGTGTTCTGATTCACTAGGGGTTCTCCAGTTTAACTGTTCTTCAATTGTACCATTTGTACCAATTGCTTGCACAATATTACAAAATGGTATATCATATTTAATGGCATATTCTCTAATTACACTAAGATTGCTAAAGTATTCCCCACCATCATGACCATTATAAAAATGATAACGATCATAACTTAGCAACTGCAGTTTAGTTATTTGAAGAAGTTGATCAATATACTCTCGATATCCGTCTCCACTCGGCCAAATATTAACAAAACTTAATCGTGTAGGATCCTTTTTTCTTATTCTTTCAATTACTTTCCCAATGTTTGGGAAAGCCTGCTTATGAGGTTCATCACAAATATGATATCCCAATAAATCCGGATCATCTTTGTACTTATCTATGACAATATCAAGTTTCTGTAACATTGTTTCCGTCACATCGGGAGGGATTTCTTTATCTGGGGCTCGTAGGTACAAATCCCCAAAAATCGGAGTAATCAATAGAAAATACTTTAATCCATGCTGCCTCATTTTTTGGATAAGTATATCATCGTCTCTGGCCCAAAGAGCATTCTTAAAGTTAGCATTTTTGTAATATGTAAAAACACTATCCTCGTAAGGAGGACCATACCAAGCATAAGGAGGAGACCAAGCACTTAACAAAAACTCCTTCTGTTTCCAGAATTGATCCGTAACATTCAGCGAAATAATTTTTTCTGTAGTATCTGTTTCATTGAAAAGTTTTAGAACAATATTATATTCGCCCAACTCAGGAAACAGCAATCTCCAATTTAACGAATCGGTTAATTCATTAAATAAAATACCATGATCATTTTCTGAATTGCCATATATAATGGAAATGTTTTCCGGTAAAGTTAATTTACTTCTTAGGTGAGTTTCAATATCCCCTTCATTTTTTACTACAGCGACAAATGGAATTTCAATATTTCTCTTAATGGTAGTTCTGAGGGAAGTAAAATTTGTAATTGTAGGTTTAGCTCCAATACGTACAATCCTAATGTAATCAATTTCAATAACTGAGCCGACCGTTGGATTAAAATCTAGTCTCATAATCTGTGTAATTTTACCTACCCATTGGTTACTCGAATAAACTGGGATCTCAAAGAGATGAAAAGAAGAATCTCCAACTGTAAAAAACCTTTTATATCCCCAAGCTCCGGTATCGTTATACCACATTATTTTTCCGGATGTGGCTCCCGGGATCTTCATTCTGATTTGAATAAAACCGTAACTTGAAGCATCAAGTTCAAATGATTCACTACTGACTGAAGGGAATGTTCCCGATACTTTGGCTCTTAAAGTACCATTTATCACCGACGAATCTTGTAATGAATTCCCTAAGACTATTCCTTCAAAATTACCATCTTCATTAAATTCCCAAGATTTACCTATCTCCTGAGAATATAGTATCTGGGTAAAAACAGATATGTTAATTAATATTAAGATTACTACAACTATTGTTTTCATTTTTTCTCTAGAAAGCTTAATAACTTTCCGTTCTTATCTAATTAGAAGCATCTTTCTTGTTAAATTATATTCACCACTCGATAGTTTATATAAATATAAACCACTTGCTATATTTTCTGCATTAAATTGAACTTCATAGGTTCCAGGCTTTTGTTTTTCATTTACTAATGCCGCAACTTCTCTACCGAGTATATCATAAATCTTTAATTTTACTATTTCTTTCTGTTGAGAGTTTACATGCAACATCTCTAATTTTGGAATAGAATATTTTATTAATGTAGTCGGATTAAATGGATTCGGATAATTTTGATATAATTTAATTTTATCAGGTAAATTATTGCCATGTTCAACTGATGTAACAAGTCTCGGATAAAAATAAAGATGCGGATGTGCTCCTTCACTAATTGTATAGTAACCGGATAAATCTGATGCCCAACATATTGCTTCTCCTTGAGGTTCTTTAAAATATGGCACTGTTGAAGGAAGCTTTTGCAAAACATCAACTATAGTTTCGATATCTTCTTTCACCCAATAATAGATTATATTTTTTCTTTTAATTAATATTTCTTTTCCATCCGAAGAAATGTCACCTCCAACTGCCGTACTAAATGGTAACTCGGCAACTTGTTCCAACGTATCAACTGTAACCGGTGGAGAATTATAAAATGTATATGGCCAAGTAAGTCTATAAACTTTTGTATTTTCTTCTTTAGAAACAATAAAGATATCTAAGGATAAAGGATCAATCATAAGTGTTTCAGCATTCCTTTTGCCATCGGGATATTGAAATGCAAGTCTTTCAACTTCATAAAGTACAGTATCAATAGCTGTTTGACCTAAAACAACATCCGGTTCATTAATTCTATAAATATACTTTGTATGATAGCGTGCGGAATTATCTCCAATATTCCCAATATAAATATATTGTGCTCCTTCAACTGGCCCAGGACCAATAGCTATATCTTCCCAATCTCTGTTTTGTATTCCTGCTAATAAGAATGTACCAAGATTATTCCCAAGTGAGTCAAAGGCAAATATCCTACTTTTATCTCCTGAATCATTATGAGTCCAAAACATACCAGGATTTTTACTACTTGCAGCAATACCAGAAGCTTCCACAACTTCACTTGATTTAATAATTCCTTTATCTACTCTGAAACCAAACTGTTGAGACAATATATTTTTTGTGGGAAAGAGAATAAAAGCAATACAAATAATAGATAATTGCTTCATTTTCTTATAGTATTTTTTTAATAATTTATATTTTACTATAACCTCCTAAATTATTATTTTAAGCTAAACAATCGTTTGTTTTTATGCAAATATTATTCCTTCATTAATAATATTTTTCTATCTATTTAATTAGCAAATAATAATGTTGCAGGAATTCTTTGTTTCTCTTTTTTATTACTTTTAAACAACACTTCCAAACCTTTACCTCCTCCGGCTTGGAAATACTATACTTTAATTTTGTGAATTCCTTTATTTAACCAAACTTCACCTGATTTTGTTGAGGAACCATGTAAACCGTCAAAATCGATAATAACTTTATTATCTAAAAATAATTTACTTCCATCATTAGACATTAAATAAAATGTATAATTATCATCAGTATCGATTTCTATATTGCTGTTGAATTCAATTGCGAATTTATCTGCCAGATTATCAAATTCTTGGAGATCAAAATTATAAACCTTACCGATTTTGTCTGGTTTTAAGATTTTAAACTCCGGTAATTTTTTCCATTCTCCAACATAATATTTATAATTTATTCCATTCTTGACTGTGTCAATAAAATCGATTCTACTCGTTGTAGCAATTCCGGGAGCATATCCATCTTTAAATACTCTCGCTTTTATAACTGTACTTTTATTTAGCATAAACGGTTTTCGAAATTGTGCCGAATTTGTATCCGGGTCACTTCCATTTAAGGTATATCTTATTATTGCATTCTTAGTATATTGACGAATATTTACTAAAACTGAATCTGGGGAAAATAAAATCGAATCTGATGGATCAATTTTGGGTATTGAAAGCATAGGGTGTTTTATTAAAGAATCAATATTTTTTGAGATAAACGTAAACTTTCCTGAAGATACTTTATATTTAGCAAAACCATTTTTTACCTCGATAGGCATTAAGTTTCTGTTATTCGAACTAATATTCTTAATATCATTTCCCGGTACAAAAACTGAAGCTGTAGTGTTTGGAGGAATTATAACGTTTAATTTTAACTCTCCATTCTTATAATTCCAATTGCTTGTAATTTTACCAAACACAGACTCATAATCTGTTGTAACATAATCTAATTCACTTACTAGGTTCGGCCTAATAATAATATGCTTAAAACCGGGACTATTAGGATCAGGGTTAATTCCTCCCAATCCCCGATAAAACCAAGCACAAACACTCCCGAACATTGGATGACTATGAGATTCATTCCCAGTCCAAGTTTCCCACAAAGTTGTAGCTCCCCTTTCTATATTATATCCATAACTTGGATAATCCCTACGATTCATAATAGTATAAGCTATGTCAGTACGTCCGTATTTTGTTAAAACCTCCAATAAATATGGTGTTGCCATCATTCCGGTATCGAAGTGTCCCTTATTTTTTACAACAACATTTTTTATTAAGTTATTAAATACTTTTTGCTCATTAATTTTATCTACTAATCCAAAAGCCAGTGGGAAAACATTTGCTCCTTGATAACCAATTGAATAATTATAACTTTTTTGATTATAATATTTTTTATTAAACGATTCTTTTACTTTCTTTCCAACTTCAAAGAATTGTTTTTCATCATCTTCTTTTTTTAATACACTTGCAATTTTATTCATTAGTGTTAAGTCATAATAATAATACGCTGAAGCAACCAATTCCCTTGGTACAACAGTTGGAGTTGGAGGTACCCATTCTCCAAGATCCCAATAATCATTTGGATCAATATAAATCAATCCTTTTTCATCAACCCTATTATTGAGGTATTGAATATACATTTTCATTCCTTCATAATGTTCTTCAAGAATAGTTGTATCACCATAGTACAAATACATATACCAAGGAATAATAATATAAGCGGATCCCCAGGCTACACCGCCGCCGCCTGAATGATATGGGGTTGTATTGGGTACATAACCGGTCTTTTTATTTTGAGCATCAGAAATATCATTTAGCCATTTTGTATAAAAACTTCTCATATCTAAGCCATATATTGCCGCCTCAGTGGCAATTTGTCCGTCTCCAGTATAACCTCTTCTTTCACGATGCGGGCAATCGGTAGGAACTCCACCATGCATATTATCTAATTGAGTTTTTACAAAATCATCATGAATTCTATTAAATAACTTATTTGAACTATTAAATTTTCCCATTGTTTTCACATCTGAATGAACTATTTGTCCAACAATATTTTCCAAGCTTAATTGTATAGAAGGACTTTCAACTTCAACAAAACGGAATGCGTGCCAAGTAAATCGTGGATGCCATTCTTCTATATTTTCACCTTTCAAAATATATGTATCACTTTGACTGTAAGTATTTCCGCTATCTTCAAAATATTTCAATTTTATTTCACTCCCTCTTTCTCCTTTTATTTTAAGTTTAACCCAACCGGAAAACATTGTACCGAAATCATAACGGTAAATTCCTTTCTTTGATGTAGTGATAGAAATTGGCTTGATTATTTTAATTACTCTATCCGGTGGAGACATTTGTGCACATAATTTTCCTTCAGGTGATCGAACAATTTTTGCATACTCCCATTTGCTGTCATCAAACTTTATTTTATTCCACTCGGGATTTTCAAGTCTAGCATCATAAATTTCACCGTGATAAATATTGTTATCTAAAATTGGTCCGGTATTAACTTTCCAAGTATTATCACTAATTATTTGTTTTTTCGAACCATTGTTTTGTTCAATTTCAATTTGGGCAATAAAACGGGGAGAATCGAAGTATAGAGGAAGATACTCGTTTCTTTCAGTTTGGAAATACCAACCGTTACCAACTACAACTGCAATAATATTTTTTCCTTTTCTTAAGTAATCTGAAATATCGTAGGTTACATATAAAACTCGTGTTGACATATTTGCTATTTTTCCCCTTTCATAAGTTTCTACTTGTCTTCTATCATAATTAGTCTGATTTGGAGAAAGGACATGATCACCAATCTTTTTACCATTAATGTATAATTCGTAATAACCTAAACCGCTGATATAAACACGTGCATTTTTAACATTGTTTTTAATTTCAAATGCTTTGCGAAAATAGGGAGCAGGATTTCGCTGCCCAACTTTGGGTTTCTGTAATTTATCTTTTCCTATCCACTTAGCTAGCCAGTCTGATTTATTAAGTAATCCCATTTCCCAGGAAGATATTTTACTCCAAGCAGAAGTATTATTATTTAGATCCCAAATCTTTACTTTCCAAAATACTTTTTCACGAGAATTCAATGGTTTGCCTGCATATTCATTTTGTATAGATTGATCTGAAAATACAGTATCAGTATCCCAAAGATCGCCTATATTATTCTCTAATTTTTCTTTATTAGTTGCTACTAATATTCTATACGCCTTTTGTTTTATATTACTACTTTGTGTTTCTATTTTCCAACTTAAACGAGGAGCTCTAACATCAATACCAATGGGATTATTTAGATATTCACTTTCTAATTGTACAACCTAAATATCGCCATCAATAGAACATGAACAAAAGGTTAAAACAGTAACTACAAATAATAATTTCGTAATGTTTTTTTTGATAAATGATTTCATATAATTGTCTTGTTTTAATTTATAAATAATTATTGAATAATCGGTTTACTACTCATAATAAATCGCATTGTGCCACCGTTAACAATCTCCGAGTGTTTTATCCATCTGCGATTTAACAAAGTATCATTCAAGAATATTTTCGACACATAAATATTTGAAGGAGAATAGTTTTCTGTAATTATAGATAATGTTTTACCACCAAGATCAATTTCGGCATTTTTAAAAAGCGGTGCACCTAGTTGATAAATATCAGAACCTGCAATTGGATAGAAACCAAGCGAACTGAAAATATACCAAGCTGAAAGAGTACCGGCATCATCATTACCATCAATACCAACATATGTATTATCGTACTTGTTATTTAAAATCCATCTAACCCACTTTTGAGTTAAGTCCGGTCTGTCTGCATAATTGAACAAATAAACTGAATGGATATCAGGCTCGTTTCCATGCCAATAGTAAGAACCTGGAGTCCATGTAGCAAGTTGGGAATCTGCAAGGGCAAAGAAATTATTAAGTTCCTCAATAAAATATTCTCGACTGTTAAATAATGAAATCAAACCTTCTGCATCATAAGGTACTGCCCACCGCCATTGCAGTGCACTACCTTCAACATACTCCTTAGTATATTCCTCATCCCAATCTGTGTATGTTAATTGTAGCGGTTTAAATTTCTTTACGAAACTTCCATCGCTATTTCTTGCTTGAAAATATTGAGTTTTAGGATTCCAAACATTCTTATAATACTTTGCATGTTCAGCAAATAAAAGTGAATCTTCTTCTCGCCCCAATGCTCCGGCCAGTAAACTTATTGAATGATCAGCCCATGCATATTCTAATGTTTTACTTACAGCTTTTTCATCTTTCATTCCTGCAGGACAATATTCATATTTCAAATAACCTTCAATTCCTCTCCTACCAGAGAATGCAGATCCTTTAGGGGTTGGGCTTAATGCCGTCTCTTTCATCTTCTCAAATGCAAGATTGACATCAAAATTTCTTATACCTTTGAGATAAGAATCTGCAATCGTCATGTCTGCAGGGGTTCCAAGCATTGAACCGGTGTATCCGTTACCAGAAGGCCATCGTGGTAACCAACCGCCTTCCTTTGCCATTTGCACAAGTGACACCAACATATCACTCTGATAATCTCTAGCTATTAAAGTAAAAAGTGGATGGATTGTTCTGAAGGTGTCCCAAAGGGAAAGATCTGTGTAGTAAGTAAAACCTGTTGCCCTGTGAATTTGATTATCAAATCCTATATACTCCCCGTTAACATCATTGAAGATTGTTGGCATCTGGAAGCTTCTGTAAAGTGAGCTATAGAAAATCACTCTTTCATCATCCGTACATCCATCTATCTTAATTATAGAAAGCTTCCCTTCCCATTTTGCAACTGCATTCTGCAGAATATCATCAAAGGAATTATCTCCAACTTCACTCTCCAAGTTTAATCTTGCATTGTCAATGCTTACGTACGATATTCCAACTTTCACGTTAACGGTTTTACTCTGATTATCTTTATCAAAGCCAAGATTAACAGTTATATCATCACTTGAAATAATTTGTAGATTCTCAGTATAGTTTGAACCATTCCATATACCAAAACTGGAAAAGGGTTTATCGAAGTATGCAACAAAATAGACTTTGATTCCACCGAATCTTTTGGAGAAAGTTCCGAACAATCTAGCAGAACCAGTTATCTCATTCTTGTCCGGATCAATTGTAACATATCCATCTTCCGCTCTACCATCACCCAACGCATTTGTTACTTTTATAATTATACTGCGATTATTGTCTTCGGTAAAAGTATAACGATGTAAACCAACCCTTTCAGTAGTTGTAAATTCTGCAAGTATTCCTTCATTTTTTAAGTTAACTCTGTAGTAACCCGGGAAAGCTGTTTCGTCCGAATGTGAGAATATGTGATAGTAATCTTCTTTATAATTAATCTCATCTGTTGATTTAGTAGTTGGAGTAAAAAGAAAACTTCCGCCATCAGTTGCACCGGTTCCACCTAGTCTTGTATGACTAAAACCAATTATTTTATTATCACCGTAGTAATATCCCGATGTATTGTATCCTCTTGTATTTGTATAAAGAGAAGCGGTTTCCGGACTTAAACGAACCATGCCAAATGGAACAGTTGCTCCTGGGAAGTTCTGTCCGCATACCCATACTGGAAATCCACCTGTCCCGATAAAGTTATTCACCCATTTACCATAGTATCCTGGTTTAAGAGTTTCGGTTTGATTACTTGGCTTAGAACTTACTACGCTGTTATACTTTAACCACATTCCAAATAAGGTCAGAAGTACAAGCAGAATAGGAACTCCTAGAATATATAGAATTACTTTGAGTAATTTTTTCATTAAAGTTTATCTAACAAATATGTAGTTTTTCTTTTACAATTGGCTTAACATTTTCTACAATCCATTCCCTCATTTCCTTACCTTCTTCAGTTTGTTGAGGATATGACATAAAGTCAAGTTTTAATCCCAGTTTCTGCTCAATGAAGTAAGCCATGATGGGCCAGATAATTCCAATATCCCCAATGACCGGTATGTTTTTCTCTAATCTCGCAAATCCAGACATTTCCATTCGAAATGGAATATTCATCAACTTAGTTTTAGGCATTCCCTTATCAATTGCCTCTTGCACTGTACTGGATTCTTTTTCAAAGTCACTTGCTTTTTTTAAGTTCGGATCAAGGTCGATTCTTATCAGTGTTTTCTCTGCTAAACTGTATGTAGTGTATCCTTCCCAATCTGCCCATATACCATGTCCGGTATATGTTTCAAAAGGACCGTCATGGATTTCTTGTGTAAGAGCAACTGCTGATTCGATAATTACATCAGCACTTCCAAGCATCTCAGCAATCTTAGATGTCCTTTCCATTATTGAGATTGAATCTGCAACAGCAATACCCACGGTGCCGCCACCTATTAATTGAGGGACAGTAACCAAACAAGGAACGTTTTTCCTTTTTGCTGCACCCAACATAGTATGTTCATCTGCTCCAGCTCCCGCAACAACTTCAAACGGAAGTCCCTTTGACTTGGCAATCAACATGATCTCTTTAGCAAGGTTTTCTGTTCTCAATCCCATTGGATAAGCCATATTGCCTGCAGCTTTGATTATTGTATCACCATCGAGCGATTGTGCTCTATCAATTAGATCAGTATCAATAAGCATCTCTTTTTTAAGCTGCTCTAATTGTTCAGGATGCATGACGGTGATTTCAAAAACATTACCGCGAGGTAGTTTGCTTTCATCAAATCCTAATGTTACTCCATCAACACGCTTTACTTCATCAAGCACACCAGCCATTTCGTGCGCTACAACAGCTGAACTAGTTGTTACACCGTCAATCACTCCTTTTGTAATAAGTTCAGCAATTAGCGTTGTTACACCCTCATGAAGATTCGGTCCACTCCCGGTAACAACAACAACTTTGCCACCTTTCTCTTTTGCTGTAACTACACTGTTTACCGCTGTATCAACCATTTCTTTAGCAGAAGATGAAAGTTCATCATAGTAATTTTTGATTATTTCTCTGTTCATTTCCATAAATATTCTCCAGATGAAAAATTCTATTTACTCAAATTCATTGCTTGAATCATTCTTTCTAATTTTGCAAGGTCTTCCGGTGTATCAACACT
>JAJRZB010000417.1 GCA_024275455.1 Bacteroidota bacterium
AAATATTTGGTGTGGTTCTGATTATGGGTTATTTAAAATTGAAACAGATAAGGTAACAAAGTTTAGTTTAAAAAACGGGTTAACCAGCAACTGGATTTGGTCTTTGTTCGTGGACAGTAAAAATAATCTCTGGCTTGGCACTGAAAAGGGATTAACTTTTTATGATGGAAATACATTTAAGAAATTTGGTTTAAAAGAAGGATTAACCGATTATAGAATCTGGGATATTAAAGAAGATCTGGAGCACAATATTTGGATTGCTTCCGAAGAAGGTCTTTATTTATTAAATGATATTTCATTTAAAATTTACAAAGAATATAACCAAAGACCTATTGATGTTTGGTCAATTATTGAATTAGAACCGAATAATTATTTAGTTACATCCGAGCTGCAGGGTGTCATGTCTTTTAAAGATGGTCGTTTCGAGGAGCATCATTTCTCAAAATATAATTTTCATGGTTTGGCAACCTTATCTTTAGACAGAAATAAAAATATTTGGATGGGAAATAGAAAAGGAATATTTTTTATCCCTAAAGGTAGGTTAAACAAAATACAGTTAAAATATAATAACTTAACTGACGGCATAAATGATATTACTCAAGGTAATAATGGAACCATCTATTTCTCCACCTATTCAGATGGGGTTGTTGTTTATAATGATAACAAATTTGAACAGAAAAATTTAGACGCAACCGTTTATTCTTGTTTTGTTGATTCCCAAAATAAAGTCTGGATTGCAACATCAGACGGAATAAAATTATTTTTAGATGATTCCCTTTTTACTCCTAAAAACTTTGAATGGACAAAAGATTATTCTATTGTTACTTTTTTGGAAGATAACAACAAATATCTTTGGGCAGGAAGTTATGAAGGGGGAGTTTTTTCCTTTCCAGCCACCAATCTTGAATCTCCTATATTTGATACATTGTCTGTTAATACCGGACTTAATAATAATTCAATTATGGGGTTAACTCAGGATGCGGATAATTATATGTGGATTTCTACAAATACCGGATTTAATAGATTTGACTTAAATGAATATCATAAAAGCGGTAAAAAAAATATTATTGCCTATTCGTTGGATGACGGAATACCCGGAGTAGAAACAATTGAAAGAAGTATTTATACCGATAGTAAAAACAACATATTAATAGGCACTATTGATGGACTGGTGGTTTTTAATCCAAAAACAGTAAAAGTAAATACGAGACCACCGGTTACTAAAATTACCCAAATTAAAGTGTTAGACAGAGATTTTAATGAAAAGATTATAGGGGAAGACAGTCTTAAGAAAGACAATGGTTTTGAATTATCTTATGATCAAAACAATTTAACTATTTACTTTGTGGGTATAAGTTTAACAAATCCTAATAGAGTTAAGTATTCTTATAAATTAAATAATGGAAAATGGTCAGTTCCTTCCACTGAAGCAAAAGCATATTTGCCTAATTTATCTTATGGAAAATATAAATTTCAAGTTAAAGCCTCTAACAATCATGCTGTTTGGAATGTGCAACCAGCAACAATTTATTTTAAAATTACTACTCCGATATGGAGAAAGCTTTGGTTTCAAATATTAACTATTTTGGCCGTTCTTTTTTCTGTGTATCTGTTTTATGTAATTAGATTAAGTAGAGCACATAGAATTAATAAGGAATTGGAAGAAAGAATAGCCGAAAGAATTAAGTATGAAGCACAATTGTTGAGGTCGGAAAAAGAGTTAAAGTTAGCAAAAGAGGCGGCAGAAAAATCAGACAGATTAAAATCAGAGTTTCTTGCACAAATGTCGCACGAAATTAGAACCCCAATTAATTCAATACTTAGTTTCAGTAATATTCTAAAAGATGAATTAAAAGATAAAGTTGATGATACTTTAAAAGAGGGGTTTTCGATTATTGAAAGCGGAGGAAGAAGATTAATTAAAACTATCGATTCGATTTTAAATATGTCGCAGTTACATACAGGCAACTTGGAACTGAATAAAAAGAAAATCGATTTATGTGAAATAATTAATGAACTTTATTATGAGTTAAAAGGACTTGCAGAAAACAAACACATAAAACTTATTATAAATTGTGAATCAGATAATTGTATTGTAACTGCAGATCAATATACAATTACACAATTGATTGCCAATTTAATAGATAATGCAATTAAATATACCAACAGTGGAAGGGTAGAAGTAACTATTAAAACTCTCTATAAAGGAAAAGGTATTATTGAAATTAAAGACACCGGAATTGGAATGTCGGAAGAGTTTCAAGAACAATTGTTTAGGCCCTTTATGCAGGAAGAGCAAGGCTATGGGCGTAAGTTTGAAGGAACCGGACTTGGTTTGTCTTTGGTAGAAAAGTATGCCGAACTAAATAATGCGAAAATTTCTTTTACAAGTATCAAAGGTAAAGGAACCACATTTATCGTTGAAATTGACTGTGAATAATAAGGCTAATATTAACTAAGCAATTTATTCACTTTATCTTTCAAAAATCCTTTTGTTCTCTAACCGTTAAATAGATTTTTTATATAATATTAAAGATTTAAAATATTTTTTTATTATTCAATAATAATATCATAGTTTCTTAATAATCCAGGCAAACCTTGGAGAGAAAACATAGCTTTTGTCATTCTGTTTAATTCCGGATTAATTGAGTAATTGTATGAAGTCCGAAAATCAACTTTTTCCAAATTGCTTTTTTCAAACATTGAGTTGGTTAAATTACAATTATTGAAGAGTGAGTTCGTCAAGTCTGCTTCAATAAAATCAGCTTCTTTTATATCACAGTCGGTAAATTCGGTACTGTTTATTTTTAGTCCGAACAAAGAAGACATATTTAAGTTGCATCCAGTAAACTTAAAAGACATCAAAAGTTGATTGCAACTGCTAAAATCTATTCCCAACATTTTGCTGTCAACAAAAGAAATATCCTTAAATACAGTTTTATAAATAGTTGCCAAACTAAAATCACATCTATTAAACAAACAGTCTAAAAAGATAAAGTTGGATAAATCAACTTTAGAAAAAGAACAGTCTGTAAACGTGCAATTTTCAAACTCATTATCTGTTAACTTATTTATAGAAAAGTTTAATTTTTCATAGGTATTATTTTCAATCATATTCTTTTACATAAGTGTGAAGATTTTCTTAAAAAAAACAATTAATATTTGAAAAGTTTATTAGAAATTTCTTAAATTAAATTTAGACAATTCAAAAATCGGTTCGATAAATATTGCGTTTTTGTCAGCAAACTGAAGCGTATCGAAAAAACGATGACAAATTGAAAGCTTTAGATAAAAAGTTAATAAATGTTTATCTAAAAACAGAACTTAAAATTTATACTTTCATTAATAAACGAAAAAATAGGAGACAAGTATGAAGAATACTAAAATTATTCCAAGGTCTCAGAATGTTTATGAGTATCCGCTGCTAATTAAAAGAATATTAGAACAATCCTTAAAATATGAACCGAATAATGAAATAGTATATCGTGATGTTATGAGGTATAATTATTTTGACCTAAATAAAAGAGTTAGAAAGCTAGCGAATGCTCTTACAAATTTAGGTGTTTCAGCCGGAGACACTGTTGCTGTAATCGATTTTGATAGTCACCGATATTTGGAATTATATTTTGCAATTCCAATGATTGGTGCAGTTTTACATACGATAAATTATAGATTGTCACCAAGTCAAGTGCTTTATACAATTAATCATGCCGAAGACAAAGTTATTTTTACTCATACTGATTTTATTCCATTAATTGAAGGTATTCAAAAAGAAATGAATACCGTTGAAAAAATTATTGCTATAACAGACTATAAAGAATTACCGGAAACATCAGTTAATATTTTTGGGAAATATGAAGAATTGTTAAGCAATGAAAAGGACGAATATGATTTCCCGGATTTTGATGAGAACTCAATTGCTACAACGTTCTATACAACAGGAACAACCGGAAATCCGAAAGGTGTTTATTTTTCACATCGACAATTGGTTTTGCATACTCTCGGATTAGCCGCCACACTTGGCAGTTATGATTCAGCTTGTAGGTTTAGATCAAATGATAATTATATGCCGCTTACCCCAATGTTTCATGTACATGCATGGGGAATTCCTTATTTAGCTACTATGCTTGGTGTTAAGCAAATTTATCCGGGTAGATATGAACCGGAAATGTTGTTAAAATTACTTGTTTCTGAAAAGGTAACTTTTTCTCATTGTGTTCCAACAATTTTGCACATGCTTGTAAATAGTCCGGTTGTTGAAAAAATTGACTTAACAAAATGGAAAGTTGTAATCGGCGGAGCAGCATTACCAAGCGGGTTAGCTAAAAGAGCATTAGAGCTAGGAATTGATGTAATAACGGGTTATGGATTATCTGAAACTTGTCCTGTTCTTACACTTTCTTATTTGAATGAAAAGAATAGAAATTTACCAATAGATGAGCAAGTTAAAATAAGAACAAAAACAGGAATTCCTGTTCCATTTGTAGAATTAAAAATAGTTGATGATGCCGGTAACTCATTACCGTTTGATGGTAAATCTGTGGGTGAAATTATAGTTAGAACCCCTTGGCTAACCGAGGGATATTTTAAAGAGCCGGAAAAAAGTGATGAGTTATGGAGGGGAGGATTTTTACATACCGGCGATGTTGCGTATGTAGAAGAAGACAATTTTGTTAAGATTACGGATAGAATTAAGGACGTAATAAAAACAGGCGGAGAATGGATTTCTTCACTTGAACTGGAAAACTTAATAAGTAAACATTCAGCAGTAAATGAAGTTGCTGTTGTGGGAATTCCCGATGAAAGATGGACGGAAAGACCTCACGCAATGATTGTTCTAAAAGAAGGTGAAACAGCAGATAAAAATGATATTAGAGAATTTTTACAACAATTTGTACAAAATGGAACAATTAGTAAATGGACAGTTCCTGAAAGTATCGATTTCGTTGAATCTATTCCCAAAACCAGTGTAGGGAAAATAGATAAGAAAAAAATACGGAATGATTTAAAGAAATAAAAAATAGTTTTAAACCTCCAATATTTTTATTTACCTGCCATAGCATGAAATATTGGAGGTTTTTACTCATTTTTTTAGTTCTTTCGTTTAATTAGTATGTATTAATCTACTTATCAACATTAATTTTCAATGTCAACTATTCAATAAGTTTAAAAATAACTTAATCTGTTTTATTAAATCTAATACCGCTTTTGTTCATATCTGATATTTAATTTCGGATTTCTTTTTTCCTTTGTAAAATACTATGAATAATTATTGAGAAGTGTTATTTTACGTAATAAAAATAATTTACCAATATAAAGGAAAACGAAAATGAAAAACATAGAAAAAATAATATTACCAGGGTTGGTAGTTCTAATTTTAGCAATATTATATTTCTTATATTTTGCTCCAAGTGATGAATTGGGCAAATTTTCTAAATTTGATACCAACAATAATGCAAGTTTACCAATTATAGTTAAACTTGTTAAAGACAAAGGAATTACAAGAAATGCCGATGGAACATATTCCTTTTATGTAATAGATGGAGACAATAAAGTTGTTCGTGTAAATGGTCCTGAATCCTTGCCGCCGGGTATGGATGATGCGAAATCAATGGTGTTAACGGGACATTTATCAGGAGAGACCTTTCATGCTCATGGAGTTGAACTAAGGAATTAATTTATTCTTTGTAAAAGAGTAATTGAAAAAGCTTGATACTATCGGTTCAAATAAACCATATGAATTAATCAACAAGATAGTTTTTTGCAATAGACTTGAAGGTTTTTGTTTGTTCGTCAATCCATTTTCTTGTTTGGTTTAATTCTTTTGCCATTACTTTGGCAACAACCGGAGCAACTTCGAGGCTTGTTTTTGCATCTAACAATAACATTCTTGTTCTGCGGGAAATGAAATCGTCAACGGTTCTTGCCATTTCATTTCTTACCGCCCAAACAATTTCCCCTTTAACAGTTGTAAATTTAGGGTGTAGCAATTCTGTATATGATTTATCTTCCCTTAATAATTCTTGAATTGAAATTGCATCGGAACCGTAAATTTCTAAATTGCCAAATTCATCTGCATGATTATGATAACCGTGAAGTCTTAATTCTTTTGTTACAGATTCTTCAGGTTCTACATCTGCCAGCAACATTGCTTGATCAATTGTGTCCTCTGCCATTTTTCTGTAAGTTGTCCATTTCCCTCCTGCAATTGTAACTAAACCGGAGCGTGAAACATTAAGAGTATGTTCTCGTGATATAGCTGCCGTGTTTTCATCCTCACCACTTTTTACTAATGGACGTACACCTGCAAATATGCTAAGAATATCTTTGCGTTCAGGGTCTTTTGTGAGATAACGAGCGGTATGAGAAAGAAGGAATTCAATTTATTCTTCAAACGGTTTCGGTTCTAATAAAAATTCATCTACCTCGGTATCTGTTGTACCAACCAAAACTTTATTATGCCAAGGAATTGCAAAAATTACTCTGCCGTCATCTGTGTGCGGAACCATAATAGCTGTATCACCGGGGATGAAAGATTTATCCAGCACTATATGAACACCTTGTCCGCTTACAATAATATTATTTACATTAGGGTCATCCATTTTTCTAATTGAATCAGTGAAAACACCGGTTGCATTAATTACTACTTTTGCACTCAAAGAGTATTTTTTATTTGTTTCTAAATCAATGGTTTCAACACCGTTAATCATTTCATCATCTTTAATTAGAGAAGTAACTTTCATATAATTAAGAAGTGTTGCCCCTTGCTCATAGGCGGTTTCTGCCATATTAATACTAAGTCGGGCATCATCAAACTGTCCGTCATAATAAATAACGCCGCCTCGCAGCCCTTCAGTTTCAAGGGTTGGTAGATGTTTTAAGGTTTCTTCTTTTGAAAGTATTTTAGATGAGCCGAATCCTTCTTTGCCGGCAAGAACATCGTAAAGTTTTAACCCTATTCCGTAAAAAGGACCTTCCCACCAATCGTAATTTGGAACTATAAACGGAAGATCATGAACCAAATGAGGAGCATTCCGTTTTAATATTCCGCGTTCTTTTAAAGCTTCTAGAACTAAAGAAATATTTCCCTGCTGAAGATAACGCACCCCGCCATGAACAAGTTTGGTGCTTCTGCCGGATGTTCCTTTTGCAAAATCGGATTGCTCAAGTAATAAAGTTTTATAACCGCGAGAGGCTGATTCAATTGCAACACCAAGTCCGGTAGCGCCTCCGCCAATAATTATAAAATCCCATTTATAATTTTTGTCTTCCAAACGATCTAGCATATCACTTCTGTTCATTTCTTTTCCCGTAAATTTTTAATAAATTTCAAAATCTTATCGGTTGTTTTCAATTTCCACAATTCAAATTTGCTTATGTCTTTGGTTAAGAATTCTGCAAGGAGATTAGAAAATTCCGATGTTCTTAAATAACCATAAGACTTATGCGGGTTTCGTTCACCGTTAATTTCATAGTCATTGATTACATTAATATCTGTTACTTTTACGCCGTTTTGGTTTTCTCCATAATCATCTGCCAAATTATAATTTATAGCAACATTGTCTTCCA
>JAJRZB010000418.1 GCA_024275455.1 Bacteroidota bacterium
AATTGTATCGACCAGTCATAATGATGGAGTATTGAGAATAAGATTTAAGTTAGAAAGATAACTTTATTAGAAAGGAAAATTCAAAATGAAAATTTTAAAATATATAATATTGATCATATTCATTTTTTTTAATTCTTATACGACGCAAGAAAACAAAACAATTTTATACGACAGTCTGAAAGCTGAAAAGTTTGGAGCAGACGATTACGGAATGAGGCAATATGTAATTGCATTCTTAAAAAGAGGACCAAACAGAAATTTAGATTCAGCAAAAGCTGCTGAGTTACAAATTGTTCACTTAAAAAATATTAACAGGTTAGCCAAAGAAGGAAAATTAGTTTTAGCCGGTCCTTTTTTAGACAATGAAGATGTTAGAGGAATTTATATTTTTGATGTTAAAACAACTGAAGAAGCTAAAAAGCTAACTGAAACAGATCCCGCTATACAAGCCGGCAGTTTAATAATGGAATTAAGACCTTGGTATGGAAGTGCTGCTCTAAAAGCAATAAATGATATACATAAAACAATAGAAAAAATTTCTGTTAGCGGTGATTAGAGTTTTTCAAGTAGTGATTTCAAGTATTTTGTTAAGCTCGCAAAAGTGGAGCTCCACTTTTATTAATTTTAATTTGCCATTTCAATTCAATGGATTGCCGATTAAAACATACTTCGACTCCGCTCAGTATGAATTCGGGAATAAGAGGTTGTTAAAATTTGTATTTATTGCAGGTCTATTGATATTAATTACTTCTTGTTCATCCATAAAAGAAGTTTCAAAAAAAAATATGAATCGGGGCAATTTATTGAAACCGGTATTGCAAGCTGGTATGGACCTAACTTTAACGGTAAACAAACTGCAAATGGTGAAATTTATAACATGTATGAATTAACAGCTGCTCACCGAACACTTCCATTTAATTCAGTTCTCAAAGTTATTAACAAATCTAATGGTAAATCTGTTGTTGTCCGAATTAATGACAGGGGTCCTTATGCCAAAAACAGAATAATTGATTTATCGAAAAAAGCCGCCGAAAAAATTGACATGATTTCTGAAGGGACAGCAAAGGTAGATTTATTTTTACTAAGCAATAATAAAATACCTGAAAATTTAAAAGTACCTCAATACACAGTACAAGTAGGTTCATTTAAAAATAAAAGTGATGCCCAAAAAATAAGTATTTCTTTAGATAATTCCAGAATTGTTAGAGCGGTTGTTAATGGGGATACTTATTACAGAGTCTATGTTGGAAATTTTAATAATTCAGATGAAGCTAAAAAATTAAAATACTTACTTCAAGAAAAAGGAATTACCGGATTTGTAAAACAGGTTGGTAATTAATTTCTCCCTTTCAAACCGTCAACTTTTATTTTATCCAAATTATTAACAAAATCTAATTTTGAAGAATAACAAGAACCGGTAGAACAACTATGATCATCTGATTCGCAATGTTCACCATTTTCGTGTTTGTGTTCACCACTGCTACAGCTTCCACCACCACAACAACCGGCATTTTATCTTTTTTTATATTGACTAAAATGTAATGCTATTGCCATTAGTCCGAAAGCAAAAACCATAAAACCCACTATTGCAGCAAATTGTGCCATTTATTTTTCCTTATTAATCAAATCTTTAAATTGCGGAGTCATTTTTTCAACAAATCCGTTTTCCTCTCTAACAATCATAAATACAGGAAGTTTCTGATTCAAGGCAAAATTATATCCGACTGTCGGTCCCATTACATCTATAGCAGTGGCAAAAGCATCGGCATAAGCACAATCTTTATGAATAACTGTTACCGAAGCAAGATTATGGGTAATCGGTTTCCCTGTTACCGGGTCTATTGTGTGGGAATACCTAACTCCATTTTCTTCAAAATAGTTTAAATAATCACCGGATGTTGCCATCGAATAATTTGAAATTGCAACTATTTTTTGCAAACCATCGTTTGTTGGGGTAGAAATACCAATCTTCCATTTAGCTTTTTTACCGTTCAAACCTTTTGTTCTTACTTCTCCCCCAATTTCAACCATATAATTTTTTATACCCAAACTTTCCAAAAACAATCCTACTTTATCAACTCCGTATCCTTTTGCAATTCCCGAAAGATCCAAATAAATGCCGGGATGTAATTTTTTAATTTTACTGTTTTCAAAATCTACTTTTATTTTATTTAACCCGATATTCTGTTTCAGTTCGGTTATTTCTTTTTCAGTCGTAATACTTTCATTTTTATTATTTGGACCAAATCCCCATAAATTAACAAGCGGACCAATAGTTATATCAAAACTACCTTTACTAAGATTTCCAACTTCTATCGATTGAAAAATGATAAGTGATAATTCTTCCGAAACATTTACCCAATTTGTATCTTTTGAATTATTAAAGTTAGAAAGTTCAGAATCACTTATGTAGGTTGACATTCTTTGGTTAACATGAACAAGAATACTATCAATTTTTTTATCCAAATCATCGAATTTGGAAGAACTTAAATCCTCAACAATTTTTATTGAGTAAGTAGTTCCCATGGTTGTACCGGTATAGGTGTAAACATCTAATTTGCCGGATGAACATGAATTAAATAAAACTAAGATTACTAAAAGAAGAAATAAACTTAACTTATAAATACTGAATTTACTTTTTCTTCCACTTCCAATTTTCATAGTAATCCCAGTTAGCAATCTTGTTTAGCTCATCAAGTTCTTGAGATTTTTCCATAAGTTGGGCTCTGCTAATATCTCCACCGGAAAGAATTCCAATAATTTTACCGTTCTTTTCAATAAG
>JAJRZB010000419.1 GCA_024275455.1 Bacteroidota bacterium
AAATGAGGTTTAAAACGGTTGAAATGAGTAACCTGGGAGATAAATTGAGGTAGAAACGACCACTTCTCGGACTTTTTGCCAACCATAACCCACCTTTGACCGTAGATTTCACCAAAACCTCCCGTTTTGCAACAGCCCCAAGTGTTGCGAAGCAAACTTGTCAAGCCCACCGGCTTGCTCGCAATCATGCCATATAATCTCACTTTTAAGATGTCATCCTCCCGCCTGTCATTTTGATCATAGCGAAAAATCTCTGTTTTTCAAATTTCAATTTCATTTCCTTAAGTTTGCTTATATTCAGTCACTAATGATAAAATGCTTATATCGTTAGGATTGGATAAAATGAAAATTACAGAAGTAACCATTCATAATTTTAGATCTATAAAAGAGCTCTCTTTTAATCTTTATGACTATTCTCTTTTGGTTGGTGCAAATAATTCTGGAAAATCCAATATAATCGATGCAATAAGATTATTTTATGATGATTATAAATATGATAAAAATAAAGATTATCCACACCTTGATACTGATGATAATGAAGTATGGATCGAAATTGAGTTTATATTAAATAATGATGAGCATGTCTCATCAAAATATAAGATAGAAAATAACAAGCTAAGAATTAGAAAATATATACAATCAAAAGAATTTGATGACGCAGGAAAACAAAAACCTGGTTTTTATGCATATGAAAATGGGATTATTTCTACCAAACTTTTTTATAATTTAAAAAACGCAGATTCATTAAGGCTCGGTAATGTTATTTTTATTCCTGAAGTAATTACAATTGAGAATGAAACAAAGTTAACTGGTCCTTCTACTTTAAGAGATTTATTAAATTTTATTTTAAATAAAATAATTACAAATAGTCCATCATTTGAGAAATTAAACGCAGCTGTTCGAAATTTCAATAGTGAGATAAGAGAGGAATGTTCGCAGAAATACTCTTTAGAAAATTTAGAAAATGATATAAATGAAGAAATTATATCATGGGAAACTGAATTTCAATTTGATACAATCGATATTGATCCAAGTGTCCTTGTTAAAAATTTTTTTACACATAAAATATTGTGTAAAGCCTTAGAAATCTCTATGCATCCAAGTTGCTTCGGTCAAGGCTTCCAAAGACATTTAATATTCTCGTTGATAAAAATACTTGCAACTTATAACTATAAGAGCAAAAAAGCAAATAATAAAAAAGAGAATGACTTCTTCCCTGAGCTTGACTTATTAATATTTGAAGAACCAGAAGCTTTCTTGCATCCCTCTCAACAAAATATTCTATGGAAAAACCTTAAAGCTTTTGGTAATCATGAAAACCAACAAGTATTGGTAACAACACATTCACCAAATTTTGTTTCTAAAGAAACTGATGATTTATTATCTTTAGTAAGACTAAATAAAGTTGCAAACAAGACCAAAACATTCCAGATAAATGAAAATGATAAAAAGACTCTTTTTAATAATAATGCTGATTTAATGAATGAAATTAATAAAATATCTTCAAATGATGATGAAACTAATAGAGAAAGAGAATTACTTAAATACTTCATGTATTTAGTACCTGATCGATGTTCTTCTTTTTTTGCATAAAAAGTTATTTTAGCTGAAGGCCCTACAGAAAAAATATTTTTTGAATATTTAAATGATAAAGATAAAATCAGTATTAACGAGCACAATATAATGATGATGGATACATTAGGTAAATATCATATACCTTTTTTTATGAGTTTGTTCGAAAAATTTGGCATTAACCATGCTGTAATTGCAGATAAAAGAAAAATAGATTCTAACCTTACTAATCAAATGGATGAGAGTAAGAAAAAGACAATAGGGGGAAGAGATAAAGTTGATCAATTATTAACAGAAAAGATTATTAATAAGCGAAATGAATTTACATTAGGTATACATTTCTTTGAGGGTGATATTGAAAAGTTTTTGGGAATTAGTTCATCTAAAAAACCAAACAAACCATTAAATGTATTGTGGCATTATTATAATAATAAAATAACATCTGAAAAAATTAAAGAGTTTGAAACAATCATAAACAAGCTCTTGCAACAAACTGATTGCGAGCGAGGCGAGCAATAAACATTGAAAATTTTTGGAAGGGGGTGCCGAGGGGGCCGGGCAGGGGGCCTGTTTAATCTCGCTTAGCGAGCAACTTTCTTGCGAGCGGAATTAAAAGTGCCGAAGGCATATTGGGTGAAGCTTCAAGCTTCACATCTTTTTTAAATATAAGAATTTAACTATTAGTAATACTGCGAGTGTTATTACTTCGTTGGTCATGCCCAGAACGTCGCCGGTAACGCCTTCGATGCGGCGCACGCTATATCTTAGAATAGATAATGAGACGGCGT
>JAJRZB010000420.1 GCA_024275455.1 Bacteroidota bacterium
GAACAATTCTAATTGTAAATCCATCAGTTGTTAAATTATTTATTTCTGTTATTATATTTTCTAATTCAGTTAATAGTTCGGTACTTGGTTCTCCGCCGACAAACACTTTTAATTCCGAGTTATCTTGCTTGCATTTCCAAATTCAAAACCTAAAGCGATATCTTTAAAATAATCAACAACTTCAAGTTCATAATCACTTAACTCTGATGGGATTAATATGCCTTGATTGTCTTTGGAACAAGATGTAATTAAAATTAAAGATGTAAAAATAAACAGTAATAAAAGTTTGTTAGTCATATTTTTGTTTTGGATAAATCCTGATATGTAAGTTTATTTATGTGCAAAATAATAAATTACTACAAAACCATTACAGTTTTAAGTGTATTAAAAAACTTTAACTTAGTCGGTTAACATTCCATTCAATTTTAAAATAAAAGATTAGTATTTTTACATAACTTAAATAAGTGGTGTAAAAATGGATGAACATGTAGTTGCTAAAGGGCTTGAGATTTGGACTCTTCAAACACTTCTTAATATTTCAATTATACTCGGGATGTTTTCTTTGGGGATTATTATTATTCAAAAATATTATAAATCACTGCAAAAACATTTAACATTAAGAGTATCAATTGAAGTATGGGAACTTTTTACAATACTTATCACCGATTTATTTTTAACTATTACGGTTATTATAGGATTTTTAGTTTTAAATCCTGATATCATGGCAGATATAAAAGTAGCAGTCCCTTTTATTCCTGCTGCGACTGTATTATTTGCTTTCGGATTATTAGTTCGTCTTTTTTATAATGGTCATAAACCAACTGATAAAAACTTCCGAATTTCAGCATGGCTGATCTTTGCGGCAAATTTAATTAACATAATCGGATTTTCAATTATTATGGAAGCACCCGGTAAAGAATATTTAGAATACCATCCGAGTGCCTTTTGGGAGTTCATTAAATTAAATTTCCGTTCTAATTCAGTTCCTAATGGACTTGAGTTGGCACAGATTACTTTTTATATTTTCTTCCCAATGCTAATATTGGTTTTTATTATCGGATTTGCTCAATTTATGAAAAGTTTGGGAAAAAATGAGATAACCGAATAAATGAAATGGCACTGGTATTTAATAATTGAAAATTGTACCGGCTGCGGTATTTGTCGTGATGTTTGTACTGAACACGCGATTAAAATGTCAAGCAAAATGGCTTACCCGGAACCAATTAGTGGCAAATGTACCGGATGTCTTAATTGTGTTAGCGAGTGTCCGTTTGATGCAATTACCGTTACACAATTAAAAGAAGAACAGCTAAATTAAATAAAGTTTTTTAACTTACTAACCGGAAGTTATTCGAAATACCAATGTCAATTGTTCTTTTTACGTTAAATATTGTTGCTCCGATATTTTTACTGATTGTTATCGGAATTATACTTAAACGAATTGATTTGGTTGGTGATGTTTTTGTATCACAGTCTTCTAAATTTGTTTTTAAAGTCTCTTTGCCGGCATTAATTTTTCTAAAAATAGCAACCGTAAAAATCACAGAAGCTTTTGATGGAATATTAATTTCAACTTCCTTGGGATTGGTTTTAATTATTGCGGGTTTTAGCTGGCTGCTTTCATCAATATTAACAAAAGTTCCGGGTGAAAAAGGTGTTTTTGTACAAGGCAGTTTTAGAAGTAACTTTGCTATTATTGGTTTGGCATTAATAGCAAATCTTTTGGGTGAAGAACAACTTGGAAAGGCTTCTTTGGTATTGGCTTTTGTAATGCCTCTATATAATATACTTGCTGTTGTTGTTTTAACAGTTCCTTTTAAAGGCGAAAAAAAATATGATTATTTACAGACAGTGAAAGAAGTAATAAAAAATCCTCTTATAATTGCAGCAGTTTTTGCATCTCCCTTTTCAATTTTTCAAGTTAGTCTTGGTTCAGTATTAACCACAACTTTAACCTACCTTGCCAAAATTGCTTTGCCTCTTGCATTAATTAGCATTGGTGCATCATTAAATTTAAAAAGTTTGAAAAAAGCTTCAAAACTTTCACTTATTGCCATGTTTAATAAAATAGTTGTTTTTCCACTAATTGCAGTTGCTCTTGGTATTCTTTTCCATTTTAGTTCAAATCAAATGGTAATTCTTTTTGTTTTATTTGCAAGTCCAACTGCAATTGTCTCCTTTATTATGGCTGAGGCAATGGGCAGTGATTCTAAATTAGCGGGTGATATTATAGTGCTTACAACCTTACTGTCTATTATTACTCTCAGTACCGGAATTATACTTTTAAAATATTATTCTGTTATTTGAAAATAATTTATTTATATTTATAAAGGTTTTGTAAAAATAATTGTATAACATTTTTATAAAATTGTATAACGGCAATTATTTTTTTTAAAGTATATTTGACCAACAAAAAAGAGAATTTTATAATCCATTGATGAAATCAACAATTTACATAACGCCAAAATATCGTAAAGGAATAGCACTTTTGCTTTTGTTTTACTTTATTGTTTCACCATTGCTGTTTGCTTTCCCAATTGATGAGTGTAATGGTGTTTGTGAAATAACTGAAGAAATTCATACCTGCTCTACAATGGATTTAGAAGTAAACTGTTGTGAAATGATGGAGATGCATGAGTATAATTCAAATTCTTGTGAAATGGAATTTAATGTAAATACATGTGCCATTGTAAATGATGTTGTTTCTTCTAATAATTTTGTTGTAACTCAAAAGTTTCAATCTGAGCAAGGGTTTGTAATAATTTCAACGCTTGATCAGTATTCAAAGGATTATAAATTTTTATTATCCGAAAATTCACATATTTTTATTAGCGAAAAAAGTCCACCGATTTACATCTCTGTACAGTCCTTTTTAAACTAAAATCTACTTTTCGTTTTAACCTTTGCTGGTAATAAAATCAGTACAGAGTGAAGTACGTATATACCAAAAACAAAATTTTATACACAATAAATATTTGAGGGGAAAATGATCTCAAAAATTCTGATTGTGCTGATAGTGTTAACCTCTATTGTAAATGCGCAAAACAGTGTTACAAATAATGAAACTCTTGATGACTTAATTAATACGGCTATTAAAGTTAGTCCGAAAATTAAGATGTTGAAGTCAAAATTAGAAGTAGCAAGCTCTAAAATTGAAATAGGAACAAATTTACCGGACCCGACTTTAACTTTGGGTTTGGCAAATTTACCTACAAACTCGTTCTCTTTTACACAGGAACCAATGACGGGTAAAATAATAGGTTTATCTCAAGCTTTTCCGTTCCCAGGCAAACTTAGTGCTGCCGCGGAAGTTAAGGCAATAGATACTTTAATTGTTCTTGAAGAGATAAAAGATTTAGAAAATGAAATACGAAAAAGTGTATCAACTCTTTACTATGATCTTAGATTAGTTAGGGAAGAGATTGTTTTAGCAAAAGAAAGTGAAGCTTTGCTTGAGCAAATTTCGGAAGTAGTAAAAAGCAAATACGAAGTTTCAAAAGCAAATTTGCAAAATGTAATTCAAGTTGCAGTGCAAATTACTCGTGTTCAAGATAAAATTGAAGTGTTAAAGGGAAAGGAAAATGCCGTACTTACGGAATTGAATGCTATTTTGTTAAGAGATGAAAATTCTGAAATAGGAAGTAACGAGATTTCTTCTCTCGATCAGAATTTCTATTCAACTCCTTCACTGGTTAAGGTTGCTACTAATAATAGACCTTTTCTAAAGGGAATAAAATATTCGGAAGAAAAATTTAAATTAAAAGAGAATTTAGCTGAATATTCGTACTATCCAAATTTTAAACTAGGGTTGCAATATTCTCAGAGAGATTATAATGGTTTAACCGGAGTTGATTTTAACGATTTCTTTTCTGTAGTAGTTGGCATTACGCTTCCACTTAACTATGGAGGGAAAAATACTGCACAAGTAAGCTAAGCTAAATATTTACAAGCATTCAATAGAGATAGATATAACTCCTCAATTCAAATACTAAATCAATCATTTGCTAAAATAACTGCAAAGTTAAATGAAATCAGAAGTAGGGATAAGTTAATTTCTGAGACTTTACTTCCGCAAGCAGAACAATCATTGCAGGCGGCATTAGCAGACTATCAAGTTGGTAGAATAGACTTTGTTAATGTTATAAATGCCGAGAATGATATCCTAAAAATTAAAACAGAATTAATTAAAATCCGTACTGATTATGTAAAGAACATAGCAAAACTTGAGTTCTTAATTGGTACTAACATAGAAAATAGTAATATAGATAAAGTTAACGGAGAACAGAGATGAAGAACAAAATAATTATGTATTCAATTTTGCTTCTATTAGGTGTTGTACTAGGGGCAGGCAGTTATTATTTAATAGCAGGTAATTCTGGTAGCCAAGATCACACTCATGTAGATGAAGAGGGACAATTATATACATGCGGAATGCACCCTGACATAGTAGAAACAGAGCCGGGTGATTGCCCTATATGCGGAATGAAACTTAACCCAATTAAAGGGGGAAGTAAAAGTTCTGCTAAATCAAGTGGTGAAAGAAAAGTTATTTACTGGCGTGCACCTATGAATCCGAATGAAGTTTATGATAAACCGGGAAAATCACAAATGGGAATGGATTTGGTTCCGGTTTATGAAGACGAAGAAGGAGCTTCTGGTGTGGTAACAGTTGATGGTTCTACTCAACAAAGTATGAATGTTAAAATGGAATTTGTAGAATCCAGAGATTTGTCTTCGGTGGTTTATACTAACGGTACTCTTGAAACTGACGAAAGAAAAGAATTTGCTCTAACTACTAAAATCAATGGATGGGTTGAAAAACTCTATGTTAATTATGTAGGACAAAAAGTGAACAAAGGACAAAAATTAGTTGATATATATTCACCGGAATTAGTTGTAGCCCAACAAGAAGTAATTACTGCTCTTGATTACGAGAGTTCACTAGGTACTACACAAAAAAGTAATATGCTTAGTAATGCAATAAGAAAATTAGAACTTTTCGATATAACAAAAGCTGAAATTGATAAGTTAATTGAAAGTAGAAAAACAAATAAATATATGACTCTGTATGCTCCGTTTAGTGGAACGGTTCTTAAGAAAAATGTTCTTGAAGGCGAAATGATAAAAGCGGGTAAGGAGATTCTGAAAATATCAGATTTATCAAATCTTTGGCTCAAAGCGGATATTTATGAAAGCGAGTTAAATAAAATAAAATTAGGCTCTACTGTAGAAGTTAGGTTCAGCTATAAACCCGAGAAAGTTTACGAAGGAGAAATTACATTTATTTACCCAACTGTTAATCCTGTTACAAGAACTGTAACGGTAAGAATTGATATAAATAATAGAAATAACGAACTAAAGCCTTCAATGTTTGCAAATGTAACTATTAAAGGTACAAAAATTAGTAATTCACCAACTATTCCGGAAACTGCAGTAATAAGAAGCGGTAAGGAAAATAGAGTAATTCTTTCACTTGGTGAAGGAAAGTTCAAACCTGTAGAAGTAAAACTCGGTTTATACTCCGATGGATACTACCAAATATTATCAGGCCTAAAAGTTGGTGATGCAATTGTAAGTTCGGGACAATTTATGATAGACTCAGAAAGTAGTTTGCGTTCAGCTGTTAAGTTATTTTCATCAACAAAAGAAGATATTGCGGAGAAAAGTGAAATGAGTGATGAAGAAATGAAAGAAATGAATTCTGATAATAAACTAAACAATGAAGAACTTTCTCATGATGAATCAGAATCAATTGTAAGGAAAGGCGTTATTGATTTGGAAGCAATTGATCATAACGGAGATGGCAAAGTATTTCAAGATTTTATGGATTGGAATGTTATATCAGATGAAGAAGGAAGATGCCCGCTCTGTGGTATGTACTTAAAAGAAGTAACAATAGAAGAAGCAAAAAATAATTTAAAAGAAAACGGATTTGAATATAAATAATCTTTGTGGACTTTGTGCCTTCTTAGTGTCCTTTGTGGCAAAAACACCTGACCACAAAGAGCACAAAGTAATTTCACAAAGAACTCTAAGAATTTATTTTGGAGAAAATTATGGTAGCAACAGATAATCAAAAAGATGGAATGATATCAAAATTAATTGAGTGGTCCATCAATAATAAATTTATGGTAATTCTTATGACGATTGTGTTAATCGCCGGAGGAATATGGTCACTAAAGAACATTCCTGTAGATGCACAACCGGATTTAAGTGATGTACAAGTAATTATTTATACAGAGTATCCCGGACAAGGTCCTCAAATAGTTGAAGACCAGGTAACTTATCCGCTAACAACTAAAATGCTTTCAGTACCATTTGCATCAACTGTTCGTGGATATTCATTTTTCGGATTTTCAATGGTCTATATAATATTTGATGACGGTACCGATATTTATTGGGCAAGAAGTAGAGTGCTCGAATATTTAAGTTCATTGCAAAAAGATATGCCGGAAGGAGTTGCTCCTACTTTAGGACCTGATGCAACCGGACTTGGCTGGGTTTATCAATACATACTTGAATCGGATACAAAGGATTTACAAGAACTTCGTTCAATACAAGATTGGTTTTTAAGATACGAACTTTCTGCTCTCAAAGGAGTCTCAGAGGTTGCAAGCATAGGTGGGTTCGTAAAGCAATATCAAGTAAATATCGATCCGAATAAACTTGCTTCATACGGCATTCCGCTTAGCAAGGTTAAGATGGCTATAAAAATGAGTAATAATGATGTTGGCGGTCGGCTTTTAGAAATGAGCGAAATGGAGTTTATGGTAAGAGGGTTAGGATACATTAAAAATAAAGAAGACCTTAAAAAAGTTGCGATTGGGTATTCACCCGTAAGTGGTACTCCAATTTATTTGGAAAATGTTGCAACAATTGATATTGGTCCGGAACTCAGACGCGGTATTGCCGATTGGAATGGAGAAGGCGAAACTGTTGGCGGTATAATAATTATGCGTTATGGTGAGAACGCTCTCGAAGTTATAAATAGAGTAAAAAATAGGTTGGAAGAACTAAAATCTTCTCTGCCGGATGATGTAAGAATAGTTACAGCTTATGATAGATCTGACCTGATTAATGCTGCTATAGACAATCTGAAGAGCACATTGTTTGAAGAAATTTTAATAGTATCATTTATTATCATAATATTTCTGCTGCATGTCCGTAGTGCTTTGGTTGCAATATTTACATTGCCAACAGCAGTATTGGCAGCCTATATAATAATGAACTATCAGGGGATTAATGCAAATATTATGTCGCTTGGGGGGATAGCGATAGCCATTGGCGCTATGGTTGATGCAGCTATAATAATGGTTGAAAATGCTCATACACACTTAACAAAAGAACAAGAGTTGCCAGAAAATAAAAGAAAACCTCATTGGGCTGTAATTCTTGATTCAGCAAAAGAAGTTGGGCCGCCAATATTTTATTCTTTATTGGTAATAACAGTTTCTTTCTTACCTGTATTCACTTTAGAATTACAAGAAGGAAGATTATTTAAACCACTTGCTTATACAAAAACATATTCAATGGCTGCAGCAGCTATTTTAGCGGTAACAATTGTTCCTGTTCTTCTTGGGTATTTTGTAAGGGGCAAAATGCGTTCTGAAGAACAAAACCCTATAACAAAATTTTTAGCGAAAATTTATCATCCTATTGTTGATTTTGTAATGAAAAGACATTGGTTAGTATTGTTTATCGCTTTAATTGTTATGCTTGGCACATACATTCCGTATAAAAATCTTGGCTCAGAGTTTATGCCACCATTGTATGAAGGGGACCTTTTATATATGCCCACTACACTACCTGGTATTTCTGTTACTAAGGCGAAAGAAATTCTTCAACAGACAGATAGAATAATAAAAACATTTCCGGAAGTAAAGTCAGTGTTTGGGAAAATAGGTAGAGCAGAAACTGCAACTGATCCAGCTCCTCTTTCTATGATTGAAACAACAATTCAATTAAAGCCAAAATAAGAGTGGCGACCCGGAGTTACACCCGAAAGCTTAGTTGAAGAAATGAATGCAGCCATACAAATTCCAGGATTAACAAATGCATGGACAATGCCCATTAAAACCAGAATTGATATGCTTGCAACTGGAATTAAAACACCTGTAGGAATTAAAATAGGTGGACCTAATCTGGAAGTATTGCAAAAGATAGGTAAAGAAATAGAGCAGGTTGCTAAAACTATTGATGGTACAAGATCAGTTTATGCGGAAAGATCAGCCGGGGGTAACTATGTTGATTTCGATATAAACCGTGAAGCAATTGCGAGATACGGTTTAACAATTGGAGATGTGCAAGATGTAATTATGTCTGCAATAGGGGGCATGAATATTACTAAAACAGTTGAAGGTCTTGAACGATATCCGGTAAACTTAAGGTATCAAAGAGATTACCGTGAAAATATTGAAGAACTAAAAAGAGTTAGAGTTCCAATTCGCGGTGGAGGTAATGTTTTATTGTCTGAACTTGCTGAATTACAAATTAAAAAAGGTCCTCCGGCAATTAAATCGGAAAACGCCAGACCTAATGCTTGGGTTTACATTGATATAGAAGGTATTGATGTTGGAACTTATGTAAATAATGCAAAAGAAATAATAGCGGATAAAATTGAGTTACCTGAAGGTTATTCGCTTATCTGGAGCGGGCAATATGAATATATGGAGCGTTCTAGTAAACGTCTTGCAATGGTAATTCCTATTACACTTCTCGTAGTTATTTTGCTTTTATATATAAACACAAAATCTTGGATTAAAACCGGTATCATATTGCTTGCCCTTCCTTTTTCTATGGTTGGTGCGGTTTGGTACTTGTATTTCGCAGACTTTAACATAAGTGTTGCCGTTTGGGTTGGGGTTATAGCATTGCTTGGTGTTAGTGCGGAAACCGGGGTTGTAATGTTGCTCTACCTTGACATTGCATATGACAAGTTTGTGAAAAAAGGAATAATGAAAAACTTACACGATTTAAGAGAAGCAATTTTTGAAGGTGCTGTTAAAAGAATAAGACCCAAAATGATGACTGTAATGACAACAATGATAGGACTGTTCCCAATTGTTATAGGAACAGGAATTGGTTCTGATGTAATGAAAAGAATAGCTGCTCCTATGGTTGGTGGAATCCTAACTAGTTTAATAATGGAATTAACTCTTTTCCCTGCAATCTTTTATATAATAAAGAAAAGAGAATTTAATAAAATGATAAGGTCTACTAATTCATTAACTAACAACAAATAATATAGGAGATTGACCAATCAATGGAAATAGCAGTAATAATCGCTTTAGTATTTGTTGTTATTTATTTAATGAGAAGAAAAATTAAAAAAATAAATAATGGCAAAAGCTGCTGCAAGTAATGTTCGGAAAAAATGTAATAAAAAGTGAGGTAAAAATGAAAGAGATAAAAGCATATATCAGGCATAGTAAAGCAGAGATCGTAATTCAGAAGTTGGAAGAAGCAGGTGTAAGTGGAATGACAGTTCTTGATGCTAATGCTTTAGCTGAATGGGCGGATAGTGAAGCCTTTAGTTTTTCGATCAAGTACGTTCAAAAATATTCATCCGTAGTTAAAATTGAACTTATTTGTAATGATGAGAAAACAGATGATCTTGTAAATGTAATTGCGAAATATGGATATACAGGTCAAAGTGGTGATGGCTGGATTTTTGTTTCTGATATAGAAAAGTCAGTTAGAATAAAAACAGGTGAAATTAATAAAATTAAATAATATAAAGGAGATACAAACATGAAAAACATAATTAGAATATCAGTACTAACAGTAGTGGTAACATTTTTATCAGTAATGTTTTTGTCAGCTCAGGAACATAATCATACTCACAAAGCAGACAAGAATAAAGAAAGCAATAAAATGCTGGATGCAAAAGAAATGGACAAAAATAATGACGGTAAAGTTTATCAATGTTCAATGTGCTCGGATCAGATATCAGATAAACCAGGTGACTGCCCCAATTGCGGGATGAAGCTTTCAGAAGTTTCAGTTGATCAGGCAATTAAAAAAATGATGAAGAACGGGAAAATGATGGACCATAAAAAAATGAAACAGGATAAAAACATGAAAGATCATAAAAATATGATGAATAAAGAAATAAAGATGAAAGGAATGGATAATGTAAGTGGTATGACAGGAGGTATGGTCCACAAAGGTATTATTGATGTTAACTCAATTGATAAAAATAAAGATGGAAAAGTTTATCAAGATATGATGGACTGGAATGTAATATCAGATAAGGCTGGAGACTGCCCTGTGTGTGGAATGAAATTAAAAGAAGTTTCAATAGACGATGCAAAAAATAATCTTAAAAAGAATGGTTTTAAAATAAAATAAGTTTGTTATAACCGGCTTCGACTTTTGTTTTAGTAATAAAGTAAAATTACCCGGTACGGATGGTTTTAAAAAGTTTCAGCGAGGTATTTAATGAAATGTAAAAAATGTGGTTTTCAAAACGAGCTTCAATCTGGCAGTGCAAAATTTTGCACAAATTGCGGTAGCCCGTTAGGAAAAAAGAACAAGACTAAAGCACATAAAAATAACAAACAGGTTGCAGCTCAAAACAGTTCTTCAATAAAAAAATTGTGGATAGGAGCAGCAATACTTTTGGGTATGTTTCTAACTTATTCTATTGTTGATTCTGATTCTCACAATTCGAATTTACACGGTAGAAAAGTAATAGAAAGTAAAAATACAAATCCCTTTATTGAGGCAAAAGTATATGATATTGCTTCCAAGTTTGTTTGTGGTTGCAAAGGATGCAATGAAGATCCATTGGACGAATGTAAATGTGATTTTGCAATGGAAGAAAGACAGTTTATTCGTAATGCTCTTGAAAGAAAGGAAAAGGAAGAAGACATTATTAAAGCTGTTAATAAAAAATATGGAGGTTTGAAAAAAAGTTAAGGGTGTCAAAATTCTTAAATAAGAAATTTGTCACTTTAGTAATATAATCAACACTATATAGGTGCTTTATATTAA
Organism: Bacteroidota bacterium; assembly: GCA_024275455.1. Taxonomy (GTDB): domain Bacteria; phylum Bacteroidota; class Ignavibacteria; order Ignavibacteriales; family Melioribacteraceae. Next base: position 10,996 of record JAJRZB010000420.1, read on the forward strand.
GTAAAAATTAAAACAATATTAAAAATCAAGGAGAAACAAAATGAAAAAGTTAAGTAATAATCTAAGTCTTTTTAGTGGCTTATTAATTGCATTTTTCATGTTTTATTCAACCACAGTGGCGCAGCATGGTAACATGAATCAAAATATGCAAAATAATTCTCAGAATATGATGCAGCAAAATATGCAGCATATGCAGCAAATGACAGAACATATGAATGAGATGAATACCCGAATGCAGAATATGATGCAGAGCATGCAGCAGA
>JAJRZB010000421.1 GCA_024275455.1 Bacteroidota bacterium
GTACCGCTTACAACAACAACAGTAATTTCATCATCACCCGATCCTATTTTCGAAACACGGGCTTCTTCTTTTTTATTTTCTACCTCATTGGAACATGAAATTGTTAAAGCAATAATAAAAAAAGCAATAAAAAATAATTTAATTTTCATCTTTTTCTCCAAAAAACTAAACTTAGTTGAGAGGTTCTCCCAATCCTTTAATTTCACTTACCCATATTAAATTCTAAAAGGAATGTTGAACTGCTAAAAAACATTTCAACTTTTGAGAAAACCTCTCAGAAATACTATTTAATTAAGAACATTTTTTTCGCACTAATGTTAGCACCGCTAACTAATTCATAAATATACATTCCACTTGACAATTCATAACCACTTTCATCTTTACCGTTAAAAACAATATTATGAGTTCCGGATTGCATTTCTCCGTTAACCAAAGTTTTAACAAGTTCACCGGTTATTGAATAAACTTTTAGTGTTGTAAAGTTTCTTTCTGCTAAATTAAATTCAATATTTGTTGAAGGATTAAACGGATTAGGATAATTTGCTTTTAATTCAAAATTAGTTGGTAAGCTTAGGCGCGAATCATCAACTGCAACTGGATCACCAACTATACGAACAACAACGTCATCAATTTCAACTTGATCAGTAGCAGCAGGATTTCCGGAAATAATACTGAACATAGTAAATGTACCGCTCACACGTGGATCCGGATCGGTTCCTTCTAAAAACCATGTTGCTTCTTCATCTGTTAAATCACCTTCCCAAATTTTCATTTTCATATTACCATCATGAACCCAAAACTTAACCCAGTAGTTTACATTTAATTCAATGGTAAAATCTGTTGTTTCAGCAAAATGGAGCCATTGAGCCGGATTTAGAAAATCATATTCAGCACCGCCTTCGTCACCACCTTCTGGATTCCCTAAAACTCTTGAAAGTGTAATTTTACTTTCTAACGGACTAAAATATAATACATAAGAACCTTCTACAGTCGGATCTGAATCAGGAAAACTCTCTGAAGTATCTCTTTGAACCATACGCATACTAACTGCAAAAAAGGATGATTCAATTTTTTTAAAGTTTACATTAAAAGTAATCTCTTGATTTGGGGCACCTTTATTCTGATCAATCAAAGCTCTATGTGAAGCTGCTTCGTCATTTTCATCTAGAAATGGAACACCATTAGTTGAAGCCACTACTGCACCAACAAAGTTAGCAAAGTTACCGGTTTGTAAAAAGGCTTTCCCATTAACTTGTTTTACAATTGCTCCAACAAGACCATCATTCTCTCCATAATAAAACCATCCAACATCTTGGCGCATAATAGAGTCTGTAGCAGTATCTTCAAAATGATCTTCCCATAATATTGCACCAACATCTTGTGCAAATAATGAACTGCTAACCATAAATGTTATAAATAAAATAATTAGATTGAAATTGTTGCCTTGTTTCATGTTACCTCCGTGTAATTAGTTAGTAATTTGATTAGTGAAAAAAACTATAAAGAAAAATTCAAACTCAAACGGTTTATACTATCAAAAAAGTTTGCATGAGTATAAGAATAATCAAAACTGCCTGCATAACCTTGTAAATCAAATTTTACCCCTATCCCAAAACTAAAATCTTCTACATCATAATTAAATTTATAACCTGCACGTAATGCAAACATATTTATATAGACTAACTCAGTACCTATGTGAACACTTTCTGTATAATCTATAGGATGTAAAACATCAAACGAAGTATTGATCTCTATATCACTTTGATTTGGCATTAATACTTTAGCAATATCCATTGCCATCCCCATGCGTAAAACAAGGGGTAATTGAAATACTTCCGTCCAATATTTCATATCGGTTGAAAAATTTTGAAAAGCTACACCAATTACTAAATCTTTATAACCAACTTTGTAATATCCGCCAAAATCAAATCCCCAATGATTTATTTGCCATTGTCTGGTTTCAAATTCGTAGATTCCATTTTCTTTATCAATTTCTTTAACTGCTATTGCAGCAGTACCTAAATTTTCATGAATAAACTTATATTTTACACCAAAAGAAAATAAATCATTTACAGGATATGCATATGCCAAGCCAACTGCATAGTCAGAAACACTTAAATCACCAGTAATAATAAAACCTCTGTCATTAACGCTTTTATCAACTCTTTTTGTTCCTACAATTTGTCCATAATCCATATAAACTAAGTCAACTCCTATTGTACCATAATTATCCAGCCCATAAGCTGCTCCAAAACCATAAACTCTTGTATCAGCAATCCAACTTACATGGTTTAATACGGCTCCAAATCCTTTCAATTCTGTTAAAGTAGCAGGGTTATAAAAAAGTCCTTGAGTCCCACTAACATTAGCTACACTTGCATTACCCATCGCACTTTCTCTAGCACCTAGACTAATAGCCAAATAAGTCATACCACTTTGTCCGGCCTTTTTTTGCTGAGAATAATTTATACTTTGTATGCTGAACAAAATAATTATTACAGTTACGAAATAGAATTTTAATTTCATAATTAACTCCAGAAGTTTTAATTTATCTAATTATGACAAATTTACCTTTTGCAGAACCAACAGGTTTACCATTTAAATCCCAACCTTCTACATAATAAACGTAAACACCACTTTTAATAGTCTGCCAGTAATCAGTAATTTGGAACCATTCTTCATCAGCAGATTCAGGTACGGAATTAGGATTATCTGGATTAGGATGATGAACAGTTGCGAGAAGATCACCATGCATAGAAAATATTCTAATTATTGCCTTAGCCGGAAGCCCAACAAAACCAATTTTATCCTCTAATCTTGGCACATCATTATAATCTTCAGCTACACTACCTCCATATGCTAATCCCTGTACATGATATGGATTTGGGACAACATAAACCGAATCTAAAGTAGGTTGTGCTCCAACAAAAGGAGAAGCAGCAACACCAAAATTTCTATTATAATACTGACTTGATTCTAAAGATTCACCAGGATTAACACCTGTTGTATTTTGACTCCCATCATCAAATGCGGTTACCGCATAATAATACTTTTTCCCTCTTTGAACATCTCTATCTGTATAATGAGTTGAATCACCAATAAGTGTAGAAATTAACTGATATGTATTTGTAAATGATCCTTCTGCACGATAAATTCTGTAGCCTTTAAAATCCAATTCTCCGGTTAACCAATCTTTTTTATCTGCAACAGACTCCCAGTCTAATTCAATTTTTCCCGGTCCGGGAGTGATTTCAAAATTATCTGGTGTTGGTGGAGGTGTTGGTAAATTTTCCAAACCAATTTGCCAAGCATATTCTGCATTTTTAGCATGTTTTATTAAAGAATCCAACCCGGTAGCAATTAAAGCATTTTTTGCCTCATCCCCGGTTTTCCCATTAAATTCAAGAGTACCATTTAACCATTCAGCTCCTGCAGTAATTGCAAGTTTTTGTGAAATAGAGCCTACAGCTTCGTAAAGTACTATTCTTACACTTTCACCGAAATTAAGATTATATGGACCAAATGACATAAGAACAACAGGCTCTTGAACCAATGCATCATAAGGTGTGGGTGCATCACCAACAGTACCATCAGATTGAATACCGGAATTCATTTCTAAATACAATTCGTTTTCAGTATATCCTTTTGTATAAGATTTCATAATTCTTCTAGGTACAATATTTACTGTAGCAGGTTGATTTCTGTCATCAGTTTCATCATTTGGAGAAGTATCTGCATGTAAAACTCCAAATCCAGGATACTGAGGAGATAAAAACTCACCGGTTGTTGGATCAGGATCACCTGTATCATCCCAAGCTGAGTGATTATCATCAGCATTACCATCAAACACATAGTATAATCCACGTAAAGTATCACCAGGTTGATTCCCGTAATAAACTGCCCAATCATCATTTTGCCTAACTATTTGATGACCGCGATCTCCACCTGGAAGTAAAAGAAATTGAAAACCAAAGTATACATCTGTCAGATTTTGATCAGGTAATTCAATTGTTCCAACATCATCATCTGTATTGCCATCATTAGTAAAAATATACTCCCTAATTATATAACTGTTATGATTATGGTTTGCTAGAGCATAACTATACATATGAACATTTACACCAACATTTGTAGCATATTTTGATTCAATTCTTTCATCTGCAATAATTGATGAGGATTTTGAACTGGAAGAACGAGTGTCTAAAAATCTTTCTTCTAAAGAATTGTTTACTGTAACATTGGGAAGTCGATTCCTAACTTTTTTCTTAATTGAAATTGGGGAAATAAAATCCGGCGCTTCACTATTTTCGAAACCACCTTCTGAAACATAGGTTGAATGGAAAACATTTAATTTGTCTGTCCAATTTGTAGTTCCAATCCAAATACCTAATCCCTCAAGATTTTTTCTGGTCATAGTTCTATAATCACCACCAGGGTATGTCATTTGATCTTGTAAAGGAGCATAACTAGGAATTGACCCACTGGAAAACATAGTTTCCCATAATTTTCCAATTTCATGACTTTTAGTTGACTGTGCATAAAAACTATTATTAAAAGTCCAAAATGAAAGAATAATTATAAGCTTAAGAAAATGATTTGCTCTAAACAACATATATTCCTCCGAAATGACAGAAATATTTAAGTTAAAAATTAAATTATTCATTTATTTTACAGATTTAAGCGAATACCCAATATATAAGTACGATGTTCCCCGGCATACAATACCGGACTTTCTGTTCTTAAAATATCTTTATTCGAAACTTCTTCACTTCCTACTCGATCTGTTTTTCCATTAGCAAAAAGATCATCATAATAATCTTGTGAGTTAGGAATTGCAACTCTATATTTTGTAACATAGAGATTACTTATATCTAAATAGAGTTCAAAGTCTAACGTATTTGATATTTTGAAACCCCTTGTAATCCTAACATTTGAACTAAAGATAGGTATCGTATAAAATTTTACATCTGGGTTCTGATTTCTGAAATCTCTATCAGGATGTTTAACTAACCTTGGTCCTGTATAAAACAAACTAAAACTAGCACTAGTTCTATTAAGAATTGGGTAGTCCATTATTTTTGGTCCCCATCCTTCAGGAGCTCTCAGAGTAATAACTCCCCTGCCATATGGAGTAATTTCTTCCACTAATGCCCTTGGAACACCTCTTAATTCTCCATTGATTCCAATAGCAGGGTTATCAGTAATTACCGGAATTTGACTAATATCCGGCACTTGTAGATCACTTACACTTTTTTGAGTAATGTTAAAATTAAAATAACCGGTAATAAATCTTCCACTTGATTTTCGGATTTCAATATCCAACCCTCTTATTTCTCTATATTCTCTTTGAACAGCAGACTCAAGTACAATACTTTGGTCAGAATGAGCGTAAACAATCCCGCTTTCTACATCAGAATAATCTTTATAGAATGCTCCTATATGGAGTTGGACAATGTCATAGACATTCTGATCATATCCAAGTTCATAATTGATTGATTTTTGAAAATCAAGATATGGATTTCCTAACCATTGAAGTCTAAAATTATAGTGTGCAGTAGTTGAATAAAGGGCTTCTGTCTGAGGCATTTGCACAAAATGTCAGTAATTGAAATAAACTTTACTATTTGTAGTTATAGGAAATTAAATACCAACCCTTGGACTAAAGTATATTTTTGCCGTTGGTTTCCTTACCGGGAATGTTCCGCTGAGAAATGCATCTAAAACTTCCAAATTTGTTGCATATTCTAATGTTCTACTTACATCAGGCAACGCTTTGTTTGCATCATAATAATCAAAACGAACTCCCACATTGGCGATCATTCCGAAAAATTCAATTTTATCTTGAACATATGCGCTCATTTCAATAGGAGATACTTTATATTTCCATTCAAATAATTGTGCTGGATCATCATTATGTAGATGTACTCTATCTTCTACTAAACGGTTAAGTTTCAATTCAAAACCGGTTTTTAACTCATGTGACGGGTGAAATTGGTTAACCAATGAAACTCTAAAATTTGTTCTTTCACTATATGAATTATCATCGGTATTAGCTCTTCCATACATACGGTAATTTGTAACAGCATCGCTTACACCCAGATCGAGAGGAATATACCCTGACTGCGGATCATAATATAATCTACCATGAAAATATCTACCGTCTTCAGCTGGAGAATTTGGGAACCTTTCAGTTGCCCATTTCGCGCTAAAATAATTTGCATCCGCTTCAATATATAATGTTGGAGAGAATACTTGGAGTAAACGTAGACCGATCAATGTTGTAGTATATTCTACACGTGGCTTATTAAATAAATAAAAAGGTTCTGAACTACCTCCATCATATGATAGTTTAACTTCATTGCTCCATTTACTGTTTGCGTCATCTCTCGAAACTGTATTCACATAGTTGTTTAAGGCAGAAACAGTAAGGTGTGTGTTTTCTCCTAATCGATTTATCATTTTAACTGAAAACCCGGATTCCTCATAACTATCTTTGGCTTGAGGTAATGTATATGGTCTGTTAATGTATTTGAACCCAGCTAAAATACTTATATGCCAAGGTAAAAAATCAATACCTTTACTTAAAGTTAAATCCAAATTATGTCCTGAAATATTTCCGTATTCAACAGGGCGATGACGCCATTTCCACAATTCCCTTGCCTCTTCTGGGGTTAAATCATTATCTGGATTATTGTCGTTCAACAATCTGTCAGAATAAGCTTTCCATCCTTCCCATCTAATCGTATCAGGAGTAATTCCCTCATATCGTACCAGGAATGTTGCAGAATCAGCATTAGGTCCATCATAAAGTCTATATGGCCAAAAAACCGAAGGATCATATCTGTCAGGTCCGGCATGTCTTCTGCCAGGAGGTTCAAATTGATAATCTAATGATAAATGAAAATCATCTTCAGGAGTTTTTGTAACAATATTTACAACTCCGGAACGTGCTTCACCATATTCAGCATTATAACCACCTCTTAAAACTTTTATTTCTTGAATGCTTCCTTTATTTATGGGAAATGAAACCTTGCTCATTTTTGAATCAACAGTTGAATATCCGTCAATTAAAACATTAACTTCGGAAGCATCTCCTGCTCTAATCTGGAGATCACCTTCAATTAAGTTTCCTTGTACACCTGCCTGCATTCCAATAATATTTTCTACCCTGTTAGCAAAAGGTAATTCTTCTATATCACTAGCTTGAATATTTGTTTCAGATGCCGATACATCTAACCTAACCAGGTCTCTTTTAGCAGTAACAACTATTTCATCACTTTCAATAGTTGTAGGTGTTAGTTGAAAATCCACTTGAACTGTTCTATCAACTTCTACGTTAACATTTGTTATCAAAACGGATTTATAACCAATCATACTTGATTCAACATTAAACTTACCGGGAGGGACTCTTAATATTATAAAAACACCATTAATATCTGTAGCAGCTCCAAATGTTGTTCCTTTTAAAATAACATTTGCACCAATTAAAGGTTCACCGGTTTGAGAATCGGTAATTTTGCCTCTAACTTTTCCTGTAGTAGATGCAAAAATTGAAATAGTGAAAATGGATAGAAGTAAAATTAAACTGGCTATTCGCTTCATGAGATGTTCTCCAAATATAAGTAATACTTCAAATGCACTTTATAGAAGTAGTTTATTTAATTAATAAATTACTTTTAATTATTTAAGACGTAAATGAATTCAGGCAATCGATTGTCTAACATATCTTTAAGTTATAATTTTGGATTGAAAATGCAAATAAAATAATTTTGTCTTTTTCTTTTTCCTCTAAATTTCTTTAAAGAAAATATTTATGAATTGTATTACCAGAATAAAAGTGGTGTATTTCGTTAAAATAATATGAATCTATAATAAATCAGAAAAGTATTGTTTTTTCATTTTATCGTTTTTCTTAGTAATTGATTAATTCATCTAATAATTTTTTAAAATCGTAATATGTGTAAGGTTCACTGCTGGCAGGAGTTTGTGGCCCAGCATTAGAGACCCATAATTCAAGTGATTGCGGAGCAAAAAGAGCATTGTGCAAATTACTTTTCATTGCAACAGGTCTATCCATTAAACGGATCGCTTTTTCAGCATCAATTTTACCATAATTTTCCTTTACTCTTTCAACCAATTTTTCATATCTGCTGCCTGCTGACATTAATACTGCATCTTTAATTGGCTTAGTAAGTTGTTTATGATATTCATTAGGATGGATTACTTCAAACCTACTGGGAGATGTTGCCAAACCTCTTGCATCCGGTATTTTACCATCAGCAATAACATAGTAATATTCACAAGTTCTTGGAGTTACTTTAAAAATATTGACTGCTTCGTTAAGTGTATTTGCTTTCTCAAGCCCCTCACGCATTAACAAAGCCATTGGCATTCCATCCCAATCACCTTCTCCTCCGCCTCCCATTTCACCAAAACTAACTTGATGCTCGTTCATACCGGTAACCGAACCAATAAATCCGGCAAAACCAACATTTACAAATGCATTGTAACCATTAGGTTTTATAACTGAAACAACCGAGTAATATTGAAGTCCAAGTTCAGTAATATAATCTAATACTCTTCCATGGTAAAGAGTACCACCTACGGTTGCTGAATCAAAAACAGCAAAACCGGAACAATGGAATAAAGCCGGAAAAACATTTGTTAATCTTATTTCATCAATTGATATACCAGATGTATTAGCTAAACCAATCATCTCTTCTTGAAATCTTTCGGGTATAAATGGAGCTTCTCTCTCATATGCTCCTCTTAAATCATCAATAAACCATGATTTCCTAGATGCCGTGTAAACCCAACATATCGTATATAATGTAGCATCAATCATTTTTCTTACTTCAGTTTTTAAAAGTGCACCATGTGCTTCACCAATTTCTTTATGTGTTCCTTTTGCTAAAAATAGTCTGTTACCATTTTTATATTTTAGAACACCTTTCCCATAACTACGTTCTTTTTCATCTACTTTCGGAGGATCATTGTTTTCTAAAAATAACCCTCCGGCACGTAAAGCACCTCTTTGAATTGCTGTATTTAACTCTTTTCTTTCAACCGATATAATTTTAGTTTCTTTATTTCGAGGAATATCTGTCTTAAAAAGATTTTTATTAATAGAAATTTTTATATTGAAGTTATTCTTTTTTGATTTTGAAATAAGATTATAACTTTCGCTTTTTTCATTATTTAGCCAGAGTTGAATTTCAGAAGAATTTATTGGAAAAGTAATTATTCTATATTCTCTTCCTTCATTTTCCCCTTCACTAAATGAACTGTTAAAAAATGTCCACCCTGCAATACCAAGTTTCTTAACAAATGACATTTGGGGGATATTATTATACTGAGGATAATCTTTTAAAATATTTCCCAAAAGTTTAATTGCATTAAAATTGCCTATATCTTTTCCTTCTGCTGCAACAATTAAATTTGAAGGTCCAATAAATACTAGTGTAGAATCCGTTTCACTTTTTATTATAAAATGTTTTTGTTTTAGAGTAACATCGGCTAAAAAATAATTACTCTCATCATAGGAAATTAAAATATTAGCAGTATCCGCCGATTTTTCATCACCAAAAGTACCGGTAAGTAATAAATTATAGCTATCACTACCATTATTTAGATAATAAGTTACTTTATCTACAAGTGAGTAGATTTTATATGCCCCTGATATTCTTCCCCAAAATATACCAATTAGCAAAGTGATAATAATTAGAGATGCTATTAGACCTTTATTGATTGTGCTCATTTTCCCAACCTTGAAAATATGATTAAAAGTTACAAGTTTGTTTATAACTACCCATACCTAAATTTATAAAAAAGAATTATTAAACTCATTGGCAAAACGAATATTTGAGACAAAACAATTGCTGTGTCTGTAGTGAGCAGACCATATGTTAACCACAAACTATTATTTAAATTGAGCAAGAGGAATGTTGGGAGAGACAAACTTTTTGTGTCCTTTGTCTTAATGGTTTGTACCACTTGAGGCAAAAATATTGAGGCTCCAACTATTGCAGCCATGTACCCAACTAGCTCACTAAAAATCATAACTTCCTACATTAAAATTTAATATATCAACAACTCACACTTACTATTATACACAAACTCACATACAAATATTTTATTTATTTAAGTATTTTATTAAATAAAATTATAAGTAATTCCCATTTGCCATGATTCTTTCATTTGTGCAGTTGGGGACTCAGATTTTTTAAATATAAAATTATATGTAAGTGTTACATGAAACCAGCTATTTACTTTTGCTACCATCTTATTATCCCACCTAACATCCCAAACATCAATTTCTTCGAAACGGGTAAATAGTCTTAAATTAGATTCAGCTACAATATTATCATCAATTTTTATCTTAGCATTTGTAACGCTTTCAAATCCTGTCTCAAATTTATATGCTTCCTCTTTGGAAGTAGTTTTGGTATCATCAGTATACTTCCTATATTTATTAGCAGTTGTATGTTGTAAGGCTACACCCAACCTGGTTTGAATTGTTTTGAGCTTATCATATGTAAACCCGAGACTTTGTGTTATTACAGCAGGATCAAAAAAATCGGAAACCTTTTGAGGAAGTTCACTTTTGTAGTCAAATCCTGTTGTTATTTGCGTCTGAATTGAATTACTGAAAAAAGGATCAACCTTCCAATTTGCATGATACGAAAGAACCTGATCTAGATATATCTCGTTCTCATTCGTCCGAAAATTACCTCCATCGAGTTTCGTCCTACCATAAATAGATTTAAACTTTGTTTTAAAAGTAAGAATATCATTTTTATACTTTAAGTTAAAATCACCATTTAATGACCAAGTTATTGAGTTTTCGCCTCCTTTAGTCCAATTACTAAAAGCAATCTGACTAAAATTTAACCTACCAATTAATGAAGGTATCCATCTATAATTTGTTGAATCTGCTTGTTTGGAAAAAATATTTGTACTTGCGAATAGAATAAAAAGTAAGAAAACTCTTTTTATTGCAATAAAATTCGATAACTTCATTTTATTTATTAAAGTAATTTTGATAAATGGTTTAATTATCTGCAAAACAAACGATTGTTTTGCAGATGCAAACATAAGAAATCAAACTTATAAAGTCAATCTTAAAAAAGATATTATTATTATGTAACTTGTTTGAAAAAATAAAGTTAGCGGAGGATTATGAAAGAATATTATTAAATATAGTTACTTAACTTAAACCTTGAGCTAATTTTAATATTTCCTCTGCACTAGCTGTACCTGTTGTGTGAAGTTTTTGCACAGTAACTCCGGCAGCTAAATTTGCTAATTCTATGCTTTCTTGAATTGTACACCCGGCACCAAGAGCACATGCCAATGCACTTAAAACTGTATCTCCGGCACCCACAATATCTAATTCAACATCCAACTTTATTCCTTCAACTGAATTATACCCGGAACTATCGAATGCAAGTATTCCGTTTTCCCCTCTTGTAATAAAAACAGGCTTTTGAGTTTTTGAATACAATTCTTTTGCAATTTCTTTTAGTTCATTATCACTTATCAAATTTTTATCATCAAAATTACTATTATTAAGTTTTGCGGCTTCCAGATTATTTACTTTATAGCTAACATTTTCAAACCTATCGGCAAAATGTCTGGAATCCAGAATAAATATTTTTTCAGGATTATCTTTGATAATTTCATTTAGATTTGCAATAAATTCTAAATTCGTTATACTTCCCGGGACTTGTTGATTAAGAATAAAAATATCTACTTCTCTAGCAGCTTTTTTTATCTCATTTAATAATAAATCATCTGATTCTTTTGAACGTTTATTATAAGTTCCAAAATCAATACGAGGTTGTTCTTTTCCGTTGAGCAATAATTTTGAAAAAGTATATGTATCAAAGTTATCTTTTTGTATTACCATTCCATCTGTATTAACATTTATGTTCTTTAACTGAGAAATCATTTCTCTACCGAAAATATCATTACCATAAATACCAAAAGCACGAATTTCTTTTGGTTTCAATGCAGCTAAATTTGCTGCAACATTTGATGCTCCGCCTAAAGAATAATATTGTTCAGCAACTGCTTTAGCCGGCAATCCGGTTTCCAAAGATATTTCCGAACCTCGCGGATCAAGCACCCAATAAGCATCTAAACAAAAATCTCCGTAAATACCAATTTTTGTTTCCTTAATCTTTTCAAAAATCTCTTTAATTCTTTCTAAAGTTGTAATCATAAAAACACCTATTTTTTATCAAATTTATTTTGTTTTGAATTTATAAACAGTTTTACTGGAATAGTTTTCTCCCGGATTTAAAATTGTTGAAGGAAATTCTCTTCTATTCGGAGAGTCGGGAAAATGTTCTGTTTCTAAACAAACTCCCACTCTATGATTATATGCAATATTTCCTTTCCCAATTAAAGTAGCATCTAAATAGTTTCCTGTATAAAGTTGAACAGCAGGTTCTGTTGTAAACATTTCCATTAGCCTGCCGCTTTTTTCTTCATATAGAGTTGCTTGTAATTTTAACGAGTTATCATAATCTTTAAAAATCATACAATGATCATAACCTTTTCCATTTATTAATTGTTGATTTTTCTCATTTATTCTCTCACCTATCTTTTTTCTTTTCGTAAAATCAAATGGAGTATTAATTACTTAATCTATTGTTCCAAACGGAATTGCTTCATTATCTGTTGGAATAAAAGTATTTGAATTTAACCATAATTCATGATTGAGAATGTTATTATTAAAATTCCCACTTAGATTAAAATAGCTATGGTTAGTTAAGTTTAGATGTGTTGTTTTGTCCGTAATCGCTTTATAGTCAATAATTAGTTCATTGTCTTTATTCAAAATATAGTTAACTGTAACATCAAGGTTCCCGGGATAACCTTCTTCGCCATCTTTACTCAAATAATTAAGTTCCAAAGCGACATAATTTTCAGTCTGAGTTGTTTTAGCTTTCCAAACAACTTTATCAAACCCAACAATACCACCATGTAAATGATTATTACCATCATTTTTCGCTAAAATACATTCAACACCCTCTAATATAAATTTAGCATTTGCAATTCTATTTGCATAACGTCCAACTATAGCTCCGAAATATGGAGTTTCATTGAGGTAACTTTCTAAATCGTCATAACCCAAAACTATATCTTCATATTTCCCATTTTTATCAGGAGCATAAAGTGATTGAATAATTCCACCATAGTTTGTTATTCTTACAGTCATTCCATTAATATTATTAAGAGTAAATAATTTTACATTTTGTTCATCTTTTGTTTTTCCATAATATTTTGAACTAATATTCATAATTACTCCACTAATTTTTTAAAATTTATTGTTCAACTAATTCTAACTCACCCGGTTTTGGTTTATATCCGTTAACAGCATAATAAATTATAAATACATAACATAAAAGCGGGAGAATATATGACAAATGCAACCCAATTGCCGGCATATCAGCAAGTACACCTTGCAATAATGGGAAAATTGCTCCACCAACCGGAGCCATGACTAAAATTCCGGATGCTTTATTAGTATATTTTCCTAATCCATCAATTGCCATTGCAAAAATATTTGACCACATAATTGAATTAAATAAACCAACTGCTAACATTGCCCACATAGATATAAATCCATTAAACAATATTGTAATAGCCACAAAAATAAATGATGCTAATGCTGCAATAAACAATACTTTAGGTGCTGATATTTTTTGAAGAATAGCTGCCCCTATAAAACGACCAACCATAAGTCCGCCCCAATAAAACGGGATATATGTTGCAGCTGTTTGTATATCTAATCCAGCAATATATGGTTCTCCTAAAAAATTCACTATAAAACTACCAATTGTAACTTCTGCTCCTACATAGAGCGTTAATGCAATTACACCAAGACGTACTTGTCTGAATTTTAGCACATTCCCTTTTATCTTTTTCCCTTTTTCTTTTATAACTTCCGGAAGTTTTACAAATGAAAATACACCAGCTACAAGAAAAGCAAACAATGCTAAACCAATATAAGGTGTTTGTACGGCAGCAGCTTCTTCAGCAGAAGAGTTGTAATTGCCTAAAATTAAATATGCTCCGATAAGTGGAGCCAATGTAGTTGCTAATGAATTTATCCCTTGAGCTAGATTTAACCTACTTGAAGCAGTTTCCGGAGGGCCTAATATTGAAACATAAGGATTTGCTACCACTTGTAAAAAAACATTTCCTGTTGCCATTGTAAAAAGACCAAATAAAAATAATGGATACGAAATAAGCCAGGAAGCAGGCAAGAATAATAAACATCCAATTCCGACAATTGCTAACCCTGCCACGATACCATTTTTATAACCAATTTTTCCTATTACAATACTTGCAGGAATAGACATCAAAAAATATGCTCCAAAAAAACTAAACTGAATTAACATTGTTTCGGTATAGTTCATTTGGAATAATCCTTTAAAGTGTGGAATTAAAATATCATTAAGAGATACAATTGCTCCCCACATAAAGAAAAGTGATGTCATTAGTGCAAATGCTACTTTCAGATTATTACCTTTACTTTCGGGTCTTTCCATTTTTACTCCGTTATATTGTCAGTAGAATATAGTTTCTATCTAATTTATTAGCTCTTCTGTAAAGTAAAAAAACTAAAATTTGTCATTTTGAATCCCGATGTTTTTTATCAGGATGAAAAATCTCCTTATTAACTTAATTTCGGAGATTCTAACGTCGTCCGATAGCTAAAGGAGTCCTCAGAATAACCAGTATCTCTTATTTTGCAGAAGCTCTATTATCATATGATAATTTTGCTAAAGCAATTGCTCCTAATATACCGGCTTTGTTACCAAGTTTTGGAGGAACAATATATTCATCAAGATTGTTAATAATTTCATCAATTTGAATGTAGTTATTTAAATATTTTCTCACTTTATCCCTAATCATTGGGAAAAGTTGTTTTTGATCCATCACCCCTCCACCAATAATAATTCTTTTTGGTGCTAATATTAACATATAATTCATTAGTGCTTTAGCTATATAGTCAGCTTGATTATCCCAAGCTATGTGTTCCGGAGGAAGTAATTCTGCTTTTTGTTTCCAATGATTTTCAATTGCCGGCCCTGATGCAAATCCTTCCAAACAATCATTATGAAAATTGCAAATATTGTCATCATCTTTATTATGTGGAATTAAAATGTGTCCCATCTCCGGATGGTTAAATCCGTGTAAAAGTTTTCCATTTACAATTGCACCACCACCAATTCCGGTTCCAATAGTTAAATACAGAAAATCACTGTAGCCTTTGCCTGCTCCCCAATAATATTCACCTAAAACTGCGGCATTTACATCAGTATCTATTTCAATTGGAATATTTAATTCCTTCTTTAATACGCCAAGAAAGTTTGTATTTGTCCAGCCGGTCTTGTTTGTTTTTGTTATAAATCCAAACGTAGATGATTCCTTTCGCAAATCCAACGGACCAAATGAACCAATACCAATAGATTTTAGTAAATATTTACCTTGCTGCATTTTAAAATATTCTATGCAACTTTGAATTGTTTCTCCGGGTGTTGTTGTTGGAAATCTTATTTCATCATATAATTCATTTGGGTTTGTACTAACAGCACAGACAAACTTTGTTCCACCGGCTTCAATAGCACCGAACACTTCTTTCACTACTTTACCTCATTTTAATGGAATAAATATTTACCAGGAATTTCTTGCTTTTGTATTCCGGGACCTTTCCAGCTTACTTTATTCATTAAACCACCCGCCATTTGAAAATATTTTTGAGATATCTTATAAATTCCTTTTTTAAGTGCAACTGTTTTGGAAGCTTCATAAGTGGGATGCCCACCATCCATATTTATAAACTCTTTCCCATCGATATATAAGATACTACCGTCATTTGTTTTATTATAAATTGTATATTTCCCATCAGTAGGAATTTCTACATATCCTTTATATATATATCCAAAATATTGATCTCTTTTTCTTTTATTAATATTGAAGTTGGAAATAATGCCTTCTTCTTTGGGACTATAATTATTAAGTTCATCTACAAACATAACTTTTGCTTCATAGTATTTATATTTCAATCCATTTTCTAAAGTAAGACCTTCATAATTTTTATATTTTTGAAATTTCAATTTTTTAAACTCTTGTGTTATAACTAAGCTTGGAAGTAATCCTTTTTTGTATGCAACATATTTTAGAGTAGTTGTTTTATTCAACTCAAAGGCTTTTTTATAAAGTGTCGATTCTTCTGTTGGTTCACTGCCATCCAAAGTAAAATATATTTTTGCTCCTTTCGTATCGCATCCAAGTTTTACCTTTGCATTTGTAACAAAATAAATATCATCAGTTATCATATATGGCATTGAAACCGTTGGTTGAAACTTTTCTGTATAAGGTCTATCCTTTTTTGATGTTCCCCAGTTGTAATTTGGCTTTGCTCCCATTTCACAAATAAAATGCCCGCCATTAGTTATATCACTATGGTTAAACCAAGATTTAGTATATGGTTTTCCGTTTAATGTTGCCGATTGTATGTAATAATTTTCCTTAGAAACATTCTTAGCTTCAACTATAAACTTTTTTCCATTTTCCAGATGAATGGTTACTTTGTTAAAAATAGGTGTCCCAATGTTATAAACCGGACTTCCCGGGGTAACGGGATAAAACCCCATTGAACTTAAAATATACCATGCGGACATTTGTCCGCAATCTTCGTTTCCCGATATTCCATCAGGAGTATCATCATATATAGTTTCCAAAATTTTACGTATAATTTTTTGAGTTTTTGGTGCTGCTCCCACATAATTGTATAAGTATGCCATGTGATGACTTGGTTCGTTTCCATGTGCATATTGCCCTATCAATCCCGATGCATCAATTACAGTTGAATCATACTTTGACTTGAAAGTGAATAATTTATCAAGCCAATTTTCAAAATTTTTATCCCCCCCAATTAGTTGGATCAGTCCACTAATATCTTGCGGAGCAAACAAACTATATTGAAATGAATTTCCCTCAACAAAAAATTCAGAGCCTTCCGCCGGATCAAAAGGAGTTACCCAGGTTCTATCACTGTTTTTAGGTCTCATAAAACCTGTGCCTTTATCAAACATATTTTTATAGAATTGTGCACGCTGTTGATATAGTAAATAGTTCTTTTCATCTCCTAATTTTTTAGCCATCTCTGCAAGACACCAATCATTATAAGCATATTCCATAACAACTGAAACAGAACCTCCGCCTTTTAAGTCAGCAGGGATATACCCCATCTTTGAATAATAACCATCGTGCTCCACTTGATTTAGCATTGCTTTGTATGCCAGGTTCACATCATAATCACGAATTCCCTTGTTGTAAGCATCCAAAATTATCGGAAGCGAATGATGACCAATCATAGAGCCGGAATATTCTCCCCAAATTTCCCAATGTGGTAATCTTCCACCGTTTTTGTAAATCTCCAAAAATGTTTTAATGTATTCGTTAATTCTTGATGGTTCAAGAATTGTATAAAGTGGCATTTCTGCACGAAATACATCCCACAAGGACCAAACAGTATATCTTGTAAAGGTTTTTACTTTATGAATTTTATGATCAACACCGCGATACTTTCCATCAACATCGTTCAACACAACCGGAGCCATTGCAGAATGATATAACGATGTATAAAATATTTGTTTTTCTTTTTCTGTTCCACCTTCAATATCAATTATTGCTAAATGTTTTTGCCAAAGATTCTTGGCATTCGTTTTAACTTCATCAAAATTCCAATCCGAATTTTCCGTATTTAAATTTTTCTTTGCTCCTTCAATGCTAACAGTTGATATCCCAACTTTCACAAGTATCTTTTCATTATTGTTAGTATAAAAATTTACAAACGCTTTGATATTTTTTCCTTTTGCAGTTGGTATATTTTTTACAATTGAATCATTGATTGCTATTCCAAAATCTTTAAATGATTTTGAGAACACAGCATAAAAATAAACATGTTGATCTTTTGCCCATCGAATAGAACGCCTGTAACCGGAGATTGTATTATCGCCAACTATATTTATTTCCTAATCAATTACTCTGTCACGATTTTTCAAATCAATTATAATATGAGAGTTTTCTGATTTTGGAAAAGTATAACGATGGAAACCAGTTCGTGTTGTAGCAGTCAATTCAGCAGTAACATTGTAATCATCAAGCAATACTTTATAATAACCCGGTGAGGCAAATTCGTTTTTATGACTGAACGAAGAACGGTAACCGGTTTTACTATTGTTTTCGTCACCTACTAAAACATTCAATTTGCCAATAGTTGGCATAAAGAGAATATCACAAAATTCCGGTGCTCCGGTTCCACTTAAATGAGTATGACTAAATCCCATTATTGTTTTGTCAGAATAATGATAGCCGGATGAACCATCCCAATTTTCCATACGTGTATCAGGACTAAGCTGCACCATACCAAACGGAACCATTGCTCCAGGGAATGTGTGCCCGTGTCCACCAGTACCAATAAACGGATCAACATATTTAGTATAATCTTTTTTGTTAGTATTTTCCTTATTGCTATCAAAACCTAAAAAACTGAGAACAATAAGAAACAGCGTTAGAGTTTTAATTTTGTATTCTCCTTTTTTTAATAAAACAACTTATTTAATGATAAAAAACTGCTGCCGGAATTTCTGTTTTAGAAAATCCGGGACCTTCCCACATTACCGATAATTTTGGTTTACCACCAACTTGAAAATGTTTCACAACAAATAGATGATATCCTTTTGCGAGAGCAATTTTTCCAGATCGTTCTCGTCGTCTATGCGAACCGTCATTATTTACTATTTTAGTATCATCAATACTTAGTGTACTGCCATCATCAGAATCGATATAGAAAGTATAAGTTCCATCTTTGGGAACTCTGATGTAACCGGAATAAATAACTCCATTTTTAGGTGATATTTTTATATCAAAATTTGTTGTAACTTTAGGCACTATTCCCTCATGTATTATTGGATATTGATTTATATCATCTACTTTTTTGCATAACCATACTTCTCTATATTCATAACGTAAACCTTTGCTTAGGTTCATATTTTTCATAGACGAGAATAAGTTAAGTTTTCTAAATTCCAATGAACTTGTATAGCTTGGTTTATAACCTTTCCGAAACGCTTTTGCTTTTATTTGCAATGTTTTGTTTACTTGAAATTTGTTTTTATAAAGATGTGCTAAAGTATCTGGTTCTGTTCCATCTGAAGTGAAAAATATACTAGCGTTGTCATCACATGATAAAACAACTGTACAAGAATCTTGGAAAGTTATAACTCCATCCGGTGGAATTGAAACTTCAAGAACTTTGATATTCGGCATTTTTACTGAATTAAAACTAACGGAATATGGACGATCTTTAATTTTTGTAGCCCAATTTATATTAGGTCTATCTCCCATTTCAAATATTAAACTTCCACCATTTACAATATCAATATGCCTTATGTAAGATTTAGTATAAGTTTTTTCATTTAGCGTAACGGACTGAATATATTTATTCTTTATAGAATTATTTTTTGAAATAATTTTAAATACTTTTCCATCCTCAAGATTGATTGATACTTCATCAAACAATGGAGTACCTATTACGTAATAATCCATACCTGGAGTTACAGAATAAAATCCCATTGCACTTAATACATACCAAGCCGATATTTGACCGGCATCATCATTGCCGGGAAGTCCATCCGGAAAATTATCATATTGTGTTAATAAAATTTTTCTTATTATTTTTTGTGTTTTCCAAGCTGCTCCAACAAAGTTATATAAATAACCGGTATGATGGCTTGGTTCATTACCATGATTGTATTGACCAATAAATCCTTTTTTATTTGCTTGTTCAGTAATAAAATAATCATCAAGCCATTTTTCAAATATCCTATCTCCACCTATTTCAGCAATAAGCCCTTGAATATCTTGCGGAATAAAACTTGTATATTGGTAAGCGTTTGCTTGCGTATAATGCTTGGAATATTTTTGTGGATTAAACGGAGATAACCAATTTAATCTACTATCTTTGGGTCTTATAAAAATTACATCATGCGAAAAAAGATTCTTATAGAATTTACCTCTGTTGCTGTAATAATCATA
>JAJRZB010000422.1 GCA_024275455.1 Bacteroidota bacterium
ATTACCTAAAGGAAAATGATTACATAACCGCAAAGCAATTAAGTCAGTTCGCAAACATTTCTGCCAGAAGAGCCTCCAGAACATTAATAAATCTTGTTAGAGCCAATATTTTAGCTATTCATACCAAAGAAAATGGAGAAGATTATTTCTCGAATTTAATTTGAGTAAATATCTTTAAATGTAATACTTGACAAAATTGTATTACATATATATATTGTAGTACTAAATATCAGAGGTATACAATGGAAGTCTCAGTTGTAACAACAAAAGGTCAAGTAGTAATTCCTGCAAAATTACGAAGAAAATATGGAATTAAAATAGGTACAAAAATACAATTTGAAGAAGAAGACGGCGAAATTATAATGTTACCTTTAACCGAAGAAACTATTGATAAGAATATAGGATTTCTTGGTACAAAGGGTAAACTATTGCATAAGTTAATGAATGAAAAAAAAGTTGAAAAGGAATTATGAAAAGATTGTCAAAATATGTTCTTGATTCCTATTCACTTATCGCTTATATGGAAGGAGAGGAGGGTGCTAAAATTGTTGCAAATGTTTTAAAGGATGCTTTAGTTGACAAGGCTGAAATATTTATGAGCGTTATTAATTGGGGAGAAGTCTATTATATAGTTTTACGAGAACAAGGCAAAACGGCTGCTGAGCTGTATCTTAAAACAATTAATAGGTATCCGATAAAAATTATTGATGTTGATAAATCTTTAACATTAGAAGCAGCAAGTTTTAAAGCATTTTACAAAATGTCCTATGCAGATGCATTTGCTGTTGCATTAGCTAAAGTTAATAAAGCAAAACTTGTTACTGGAGACAAAGAATTTAAAGCTGTAGAAAAACATATTAAGCTGGTTTGGATATAAATTTATTTATTCTAATTAAGAGATTGAGAAGATAAAAAATGTATAGCTATTATTATTTATAGTAGAGTAATCGTATCCTCTTTATTCGGAACTAAACATAAAAACTCAAACGGGTTATTACCAATAGTTTTACAGTTATGTTGTATGCCTGCAGGAATAAAAACAACATCATCTTTTTTAACAATAAATAATTCATCACCAATTTGTACTTCAGCAGAACCATTTAAAACATATTGCTCATGCTCAACACTATTTTTATGCAATGGCATTGAACCGCCCGGTTCGATAGTAAATTTTCGCATTGCAAAATTTGGTGCTTTCATTGGTGAAATTAGTATTTGTCGGAATGTTTTTTCGCCTGCATTTATCTTCTCTTTTTCAAATGAATTAATATTCTTGACCATAACATTATCCTTTTTTAGAAATTATTGAAGCTGCAGCCCAATAACCCATTGAGAAACAACCTTGCAAAAGAAATCCCCCGGTTGGGGCATCCCAATCAACCATTTCCCCAATTGTAAAAATATTCGGAAATTTTTTTAAGGAAAAATGAGAGTTTAGCTCATTTATAGCGATTCCTCCAACCGTTGAGATTGCTTCTTCTATTGGTCTTAGTGAGTTGACTTGCACTCTTAAAGATTTTAATATTTGTACAAACTTTTTCGGGTTAATATAATCATCCTTTTGTGTTAGACTTTTAATCAGAGCAATTTGTGTATTATTTAAATTAAATATTTTTTTATAATTTTTTGGAACAACAGAATCATTTAATTTTTCCAACAATTGTTTTTCGGTATTGTTCGGTTTTAAATCAATTTTTACTTGGCAAAAGGAATCATCTTTTAATTTTAGTCTTATTTGGGGAATAAGTGAATAAACTACATTGCCTTCCAAACCGTATTCTGTAATTACAGCTTCACCGCTTGCAGTATTATTTCCACAACTGATTTGAATATTTTTAAGAGGTTTACCGATAGGAAAAGATTTAATATTTTCTGACCAATTGATATTTATTCCACAATTAGAAGGTTGGAAAGGTATTGATTCAATTCCAATTTCGCGGAACGCTTTTGTCCATTTACCATCTGAGCCGGTTATTGACCAAGATGCACCACCTAATGCAAAAATGTAAAAGTCTGCAATTACTTCTCTTGCTCTATTATTATACCGGACTATCGGTTTAAAGTCTTCATTAAAATAAACAAACTTTTGGTTAGTAAAAATCTCCACATTCTTTTTAACCAAACTGGTTTTAATTTTATTTAGTACATTAATAGGTTTTAACTTTTTGATAGAAAAAACTCTTCCGCTTGTCCCAACAAATGTGGTAACTCCAATATTATCAAGCCATTCTCTTAGTTTAGTTGAATCAAAATTTAGAATTGATTCTTTTAAAAAATTTTCAGGAATATATTTTTTGGTTAGATTTATACCCGTTAAACTATTTGTTAAATTGAAACCACCTTTACCGGCTACTAAAAGTTTTTGTCCTATATTATTCTCTTTTTCGTAAATAGTTACATTAAAATTATCCCCAAGAAAATAGGCTGTAATTAAAGCTGAAGGTCCACCGCCGAAGATTGCAATTTTTTGTTTTTTCATTTTTTATGAATTTGGAATAAGAAAATTTATTTTGAATCGAATATTTTTCTTAACTCAAATATAGCAATGCCATAAGCAACGGCAACATTTAATGATTGCTTAATTCCGAACTGAGGTATTTCAATAGAAACATCACAAAGGTCTATTAAGTTTTGATCAACACCACTAATTTCATTTCCGACAATTAAACATAGGGGTAAATCGGTTTTTTGTAATTCCGAATATGAAATATTATTATCTGTTTGTTCAAGTGCACAAATTGTATAACCTTTTTGTTTTAATTTTTTTACAACTTCAATTGGGTTTTCAACAAATTCCCAATTTACACTTTCTTGCGAACCAATAGCTGTTTTTAAAACCTCTTTTTTGGGTGGGAAAGGTGTATATCCGCAAAGATATAATTTTTCTATCATTGCTCCATCAGAAGTACGAAATATTGAACCGACATTGTAACTGCTTCTGATTGAATTAAGTACAACTGTTACAGGTAATTTTTTAACTGAATCAATAGTTTCAATAGTGGCTCTATTTTCAGAAATTTCTGAGTGTGATAATTTTTTCATAATAATATTTTACTTTTGACTTGGTACTTTTATCTTTTTGTTTGAATGGCTAATTGTCCGCATGCTGCTGCTATATCATCTCCTTGGGTGTTTCGTAACATAACAAAAATATCCTTGGTCATTAATCTTTCTGCAAATTCTCTCACTTTTTCAAGAGGAGTCGGTTCTAATTCGGCAGAAAAACCTCCACTAACCATGTGAGCAATACTGTTACAAGGAATAATATTTACTTTTGTCGGTAATTGAGAACACAATTTTTTTAGTGCTATTAAATCTTCCTCTCTGTCGTTAATTCCTTTCAGCATAGTATATTCAAACATAATTTTGGTCTTCGTCTTTTTTGCATAGTACTTGAGAGCTTCAATATTTTCATTTAGACTGTATTTAATATTAATGGGCATAATTTTGTTTCTTACATCCTCAAAAGGTGAATGTAAAGAGAGAGCCAGCTTAACTCTTAATCCGCTATCAGCCAATTTTACTATGTTGTGCGGAATGCCGGCTGTGGATACTGTTATTCTTGTTCTTCCAATTTTGTTGCCTAAATCTTTCAGTAAAATGTTTAGTGATTTTTCAGTAGTTTCGTAGTTTAGCAGAGGTTCGCCCATCCCCATATATACTATATTTGTTATTCTATCCGGGTGAATTGCTTTGGAAACTTGCAGATATTGATCAATAATTTCACTGACCGTGAGATTTCTTGTATAACCCATTAAACCGGTAGCACAAAATTTACAATCAAGTGGGCAGCCGACTTGTGTAGATAAACATAAAGTTTTTCTATTTTGTTCAGGAATGACAACAGATTCAATTTTATTTCCATCAGCAGTCTCAAATAAGTATTTAATAGTCTGTGTTGAATCTGAACCTTGAGTTGAAATTAATTTTAAGGAATTTAGTTTTGCTTTAGTTTTAAGTTTAGTTCTTAAGTCAGCAGGAATATTCTGCATTTCATCAAAATCACCGGCAAGATTTTCGTATATCCAATTAAATACTTGTTTTCCCCTAAAAGCCGATTCACCTAACTCAACACAATAATTTTGTAATTCGTTTAATCGAAGGCTTTTAACTTCAACTAATATTTCTTTGGTTTTCATGGTTCGCAAATATAATAAAGTAGACGCAAAAAATTTGAGTTAATTCTTCTACGATTTATATCAAATTCTTCAAATTAATATTTGAATTTTCTGTTTTGATTATATACTTTGGACTATTATTTAAGATGAATTTATCCTATAAAACAATTTAAACCAATTTAGGAGAAAAAAATGAATTTTAATTTAACCGAAGAACAATTAATGATTCAACAAACGGCAAGAGAATTTGCAGAACAAGAAATTGCTCCATCGGCAGTTCAACGTGATAAGGATATTGTTTTTCCGACTGAGATTATAAAAAAGATGGGTGAGCTTGGTTTTATGGGCATGATGGTTGACCCGAAATATGATGGTGCCGGAATGGATACCATCAGTTACGCTTTGGCAATGATGGAAATCTCAAAAGTTGATGCTTCTGTGGGAGTAATAATGTCCGTTAATAATTCTCTTGTAACTTTCGGAATTGAAAAATGGGCTTCAGAAGAAATTAAAGAAAAATACTTAAAACCTCTTGCTAGAGGCGATAAACTTGGTGCATTTGCACTTTCAGAACCGGAAGCCGGAAGTGATGCAACTCAGCAACACACTATGGCAGAAAAAGATGGAGACCATTGGGTGCTTAACGGAATGAAAAACTGGATTACAAATGGGACTTCCGCCGATTATTATATTGTATTTGCACAAACGGATAAAGAAAAAAGACATAAAGGTATTACTGCATTTTTAGTTGAAAAAGGAACACCCGGATTTACACATGGAGTTAAGGAAGATAAGTTGGGTATAAGAAGTTCTGACACTTGCTCGCTTTCTTTTGATAATTGCAGGGTACCCGAAGAAAATATTTTATGGGAAGTTGGTAAAGGTTTTAATTTTGCTATGAACACCCTTAACGGAGGTCGTTATGGCATTGCTTCTCAAGCTGTTGGTATAGCAATGGGAGCTTATGAAAAAGCCCTCAAGTATGCCAAAGAAAGAAAAACTTTTGGAACCGAAATTGCAAACCATCAGGCAATTCAATTTAAGTTGGCAGATATGGCAACAAAAATTGAAGCTGCAAAGTTATTAACACTACAAGCATGCAGCCTAAAAGATTCCGGTAAGGATTATGTTATGC
The DNA here is from genome assembly GCA_024275455.1 of Bacteroidota bacterium. Classification (GTDB taxonomy): domain Bacteria; phylum Bacteroidota; class Ignavibacteria; order Ignavibacteriales; family Melioribacteraceae. Next base: position 5,254 of record JAJRZB010000422.1, read on the forward strand.
AAGCTTCCATGGCTAAATTATTTGCCTCGGAAGTTTCCGTTGAAGTAGCAAGGGATGCAATTCAGATTCTTGGCGGTTACGGTTATGTTAGAGAATATGAAGTTGAGAGAATGTACAGAGATGCTAAGATTACAGAAATTTATGAAGGTACTTCGGAAATACAAAGAATAATTATTGGCAGGTCAATTCTAAAAGATTAGGACAAAATAGTGAATAAAATTACTAAGGTTGAACCATTTGATGATTTTCAATTATATATTGAATATTCTGATGGCTTTGGCGGTAAAATTAGTTTCGAGAAAATGCTTAAGCATAAAGATTATAAGTGTATTAACGATTTGACAGAATTTAAAAAAGTTAGTATTGATAAAAAAAGTAAAGACATAGTTTGGGAATGTGGAGCTACAATGTGTAAAAATGCTGCCAGAGGCATGCTCGAACTAAAGCAAGAAATAAAAAATCTTGGATTATCTCTGTAATACATTTTTCATCCTGCTTTTAATGAATTAAAATTGAGCAATCTAATTTATTTAGATTGCTCTTTTTATAGTAATTATTTATCTAAACTTTATTTATTATAAGAGGTTGAAAACAGGAAAAAATTGTAAATTAATACACAAATAATTTAAAATGTTAAAAAGAATAGTAAGGTAATTATAGTGAATTTATCTGAAGAAGATATTAGACAAATTGCGTTGAAAGCAATAAATGAATTAGGAGACAAGGCAAATCCTTCAATAGTAAAACAAGTTGTTGAGGAAGCTCTTAGCAATTCTGAGATTATAAGAACTCCCGTTACTCAACCAAAGTCATCCGGTAGAGTTATACTTACCTCATTTGGTATGAATCATCCGGGAATTATTTCCGGTGTTACTCAAATTTTAAGTGAATCGAATTGTGATATCACCGATCTCAGCCAAAAACTTATGGGTGATTTTTATACAATGATTATTATTCTGGATATGTCAAAATCGTCTAAAGATTTATCCGATTTACAAAATGATTTGAATAAGGTTGCTGATAAATTAAAGATAAAAGTTTATTTACAACATGAAGATTTATTTAGACAAACGCACAGGGTGTGAAATTTTAGGGGAACGATAAAATATGCAATACGAATTTGAAGAAATTCTAGAAACAATAAAAATGACCGAGATAGAGCATTTCGATATTAGAACTGTTACACTTGGTATAAGTTTACGTGATTGTGCAGATAGAAATCTGGAAGTTACCAAACAAAAAATTTACGAAAAGATTTTAAAATACGGTAAAAATCATGTGAAATATGCTAACGAAATTGAAAGACAATACGGAGTTTCAATAGCAAATAAAAGAGTATCAATAACACCTGCCTCAATTCCGTTTGATTCATTTTCTTCCGAACAATTTGTTGAAATTGCAAAAGTACTTGATAAAGCAGCTGAACAAATCGGTATTGATTACATAGCAGGTTACTCAGCTTTGGTTCAAAAGGGAATGACCAACGGTGAAAGAGAATTAATTAAGTCAATTCCAATAGCTCTTTCTGAAACAGAAAGAGTAGTTTAAAGTGTAAATGTTGCATCAACCAAAGCAGGTATTAACATGGATGCGGTTTTGATGATGTCTGATGTTATTAAGGAAACTGCAAAAAACACAAAGGATAGAGACTCAATTGGATGTGCAAAATTAGTGGTGTTTGCAAATGTGCCGGAAGATAATCCTTTTGTTGCCGGGGCTTTTCACGGAATTTCAGAACCTGAAGTTGTTTTAAATGTAGGTATTAGCGGACCAGGTGTGGTACTCGATGCAATTAAAAGTGCCGGACAAATTGATCTTCACCAACTTTCCGAAGTAATAAAAAAAATAGTTTTTAAAATTACCAGAGCTGGTGAACTTTTAGGCAGAGAAGTGGCAAAGAGACATGGCATTCCTTTTGGTATTGTTGATATTTCTCTTGCTCCAACTCCGGCACCGGGAGATAGTATCGGAGATATTTTAAAAGCAATGGGTGTGGAAGATATTGGTGCACCGGGAACAACAGCAGCTCTCGCAATGTTGAATGATTCAGTGAAGAAAGCCGGACTAATGGCTAGTTCTTCTGTAGGAGGAATGAGTGGTGCTTTTATTCCGGTTAGCGAAGACCAAGGAATGATTGATGCAGCTAAAAGAGGTAATTTATCAATTGAAAAATTAGAAGCTATGACAGCCGTATGTTCAGTAGGACTTGATATGATTGCAATACCAGGCGATACACCAGCATCAACAATAGCCGGAATTATTGCCGATGAGTGTGCAATTGGAATTATTAACGATAAAACGACATCAGCCAGATTGATTCCGGCATACGGTAAAAAAGTAGGTGATTTTATAGATTATGGTGGATTATTAGGTAAAGCGCCAATTATGGACGTCAGAAATTTATCAAGTGAAAATTTTGTAGGGCGAGGCGGTAGAATTCCTGCCCCGGTACGAAGTTTAACAAATTAAATATATTAAAGGAGAATTATATGAGTAAAGGAATTGGAATACTTATTATAATTGCTGTGGTTGTTATTGGTGCAATAATGTGGGGGACAGGTGTTTATAATAATTTTGTCGGTTTAGAAGAACAAGTAACTCAAAGTTGGAGCCAGGTTGAAAACCAATATCAAAGGAGAGCCGATTTAATTCCTAATCTGGTTAATACCGTTAAAGGTGTAGCTGATTTTGAAAAAGAAACATATACTGCTGTTACGGAAGCCCGGGCAAATGTTAATCAAATTAATATGAGTCCCGAAATGTTAAGCGATCCAAATGCGTTTCAACAATTTCAATCGGCACAAGATGGCTTAAGCAGTGCACTTTCCAGGTTGCTTGTAACCGTTGAAAACTATCCTCAATTAAAAGCAAATGAAAATTTCCTTCAATTACAAGCTCAGTTGGAGGGAACTGAAAATAGGATTTC
>JAJRZB010000423.1 GCA_024275455.1 Bacteroidota bacterium
GTGGAGCTAAGCGGGTTCGAACCGCTGACCTCTTGACTGCCAGTCAAGCGCTCTCCCAACTGAGCTATAGCCCCAAAATTTTCCTTCCCAAATCTATCGAACAGTAGCTAAAGAATCAATCAGTTTTTAGCATAATTATAAATAGCTTATTTAATTAACCACTAAGTTTTTGGGAATATTGAAAGAAGCTTGTCTTCCTTTCGCTTTTCTTCCAATAAAATTAAATTGCCACGTACCAACCAATTTTTCAGGATATGGTAAATCTATTACTCGTCCTTCAAGCACTAATTGTCCACCATAATTTTGACTTAGAACACCACCATCCGGTTTAATAATTTCTACTCTATCTAAATAAACATCTTGATTAAACGAGAATGAGAATATTATTTGACCGCTATTATCACGATAATCTAAATTAACATTAACCGGAGGGGTAATATCTCGCATAAAAATAGTACCAACATCTGTTGTCTCATTCCTATTTACTAATGCAACAATTGATGTATCAGCAAAATCTTCTAATTTTAGGGTAAGAATGTATTGACCTGTTAAAATATTCTCAAAAGTGTACGGAGTTTGTTCTCCGGTAAAATTTACATCCAGATAGATATCTGCACCACCAGGATCTGAATTAACTACAAGGTTACCAATTTCATTATAATTTGCTACTAAATCTCTATCTCTATCAGCAGTAAAACTATAAGATGTGTTTGTTGAAACTTCATTTCCGTTTTCGGTCCAATTAATAAATTGGTAACCTGGATTTCCGTCAGTAAGTAAAATAACTGTTTCTCCATGTTTATACTCACCTGCACCCATTATTCCACTTGAACCAGAAGGATTTGAGGTAGCCGTAATGGTATAAATTTTCAGTTCAAAATTAGCTACTAAACTTCTATTACGATCAACCGTAAAACTGTATGAAGCATTAGTTGAAACTACGTTTGAATTCTCAGTCCAATTAACGAAATTGTATCCTTCGTTTGGTGTTGCAACTACTGTTATATTTTCACCGTGATTTTTAGGGCCACCACCACTAGTTGTACCACCCTCAACAGGATTGGAACTTAAAATTACTATGAAAGGTACTTCAGTAAGTTTTATAATTGGAACATTAGTCCTTTGATCCTCTAAAACTGTAACCGTAAAAGTTGTATCAAAAAATGAATCTAATTGCAACTTTATTACATATTCTCCTGCTTCTAATTTAGTTAGAATATTAGGTGTCAATAATCCTGTATTTTCACCGTTCATAAATATTCGAGCACCTTGTGGTTCAGAATCTAATGAAATACTGCCTCTCGGTTCATAAAATGTTAAATCCACAGATTCTTGAGTCAAATCTCCGGCAGTAACATTTGTAGTAATTGTTGTATCTCTATATGAATTTAGTGAAAATGTTAAAGTATGTTCTCCAGCAGAAACAGGTTGAATTGTATCGGGAGTAAATAAACCGGTAGGATTTCCATCCAATGAAATTGCAGCACCTGAAGGATTTGATGTAACAAATATTCTACCTGCTGTTCCTGCAATAACTAATTTTGTGTTTCTCTCTACAGTTGCATTTTGATTGAGTGAAACTGTTATATTATGATCTTCATACAAATTTAACTTAAGGGTAAAACTATAATCTCCTCTTTGTAAATTAGAAAAAGTTGCCGGTGTAACTTTTCCTGTATTTATACCATCCAACCAGATTTGAGCTCCTTCCGGATCCGAATTTAAAACGATTTTTCCCTTAGGATTTGTTTCTCTAAGAAATATATCTTCCGAATACTCTTTCCCTTCATCAATTTTTATAGATAGAGTTGTATCAACAAAACTTTCCAGTTTTAGAGTAAATGTATAATCTCCGGCAAGAAGTTCATCAAATTTTGCGGGGGTAACTTTACCTGTATTTTCTCCATTCATTAAAACTGTAGCACCCGCCGGATCTGAGGTTATAAACATGTGACCAAAATTAGGCAGCACATGTTCTTCTACGCATGTAACTAAAAATAACGAAAGTGTAAATGCCAATATTACTTTTTTACTCATTTTAAGCATAGTATTTTATTTTAATTTTTAATTAACTTTTTTAATAACAATTCTTCTATTTTTCATTTTTCCATAAACAGTGTTATTACTGGCAATAGGAGAAGAATCTCCAAACCCTACAGCTTCAAAATTATAAGCTGGTAAACCCATTGAAACTAAATAGTTTAATATAGCACTGGCTTGGTTCATAGAAATTCTATTTGCCTCCGTTCGTGATTTACGTCTATCTACGTGAGCTTCAATTCTCCAATTTGTATTAGGATATTTCTTTAATTCAGCCACTATTCTATTTAGTTCAGGATAGGCAGATGATTTTATTTGTGCTGAATTAGCTGCAAATATTGTTTCACTATGAATTAAAAATTCCCTCGGAGCATTACTTCTTTTTGAAACTTGTTTCCTTTTCTTTTTAGGCGGAGTTTTAATAATCTTTTCTGGTTTGGGTTCAAAATATTTTGGTTTTGGGGATTCGTCTGGACACCCATCTCCATCTTCAAAACCATTAAAAACTTCAGCTTTGTTAGGACATTTATCATTAATATCCAAAATCCCGTCAGCATCATTATCTACATCAGGACATCCATCTTCATCTTCAAAACCATCAACGTCTTCCCTTTTATCCGGACATTGATCTTTAATATCTTCAATTCCATCACCATCATTATCAATATCAGGGCAACCATCTTCATCTTTGTATCCATCAAGGTCTTCTCTTACATTTTGACATCCATCATCAACATCAAGTATTCCATCTCCATCGTTGTCTTCATCTGTACAACCATCATAATCTTGGTATCCATCAATATCTTCAGGTTCATTGGGACAAAGATCTTTGTCATCATCTATTCCATCACCATCTGAATCAACTTTATTCCATAGGGTAAATTAAATTCCAACATTACCGGATAAATAAAAATCTTTGAAATCTCCAACCGCAATTGCATCAATATTATCATCAAGAATATAGTGATAACCAAGCCCTATATTTAAAGTAATATCCTTAGCAACATTGAACATTATTCCTGCATTAGCATCAACAACAATAGAATTTTTCTTACCGCCATTTGAGTAGTTATAAAGTTCACTTTTGTTGTTATAAAATCTACTTTTTACGTTTTCACTTTCAAATTCATATAAATAATAAGAACCACCGACAGAAACAAAGGGATAAAAATCTTCATTCACAGCATATGAATATATTACTTCTATTCCTCCTCTTAATATTTGAGTATTAAATGTACCAGGTAATCCCAAATAATTTGTGTCACCTAAAACATTTTGCATACCTCCATTTATGCCAAATCCAAATATACTTTTACTATTGGTTGGAAGATAATATTCAAGTCCCCCTGAAAACAACCAGCCTAACCCCGGATTTTCATAGTCTGTTAGTGGATAATTAGTACCACCTTTAAGACTTAGTTCCAAACTATTAGTTAGAGGATGATAAAATTGTTTATCATTTTGCGAATATAATTCTACTGAAGAAATAAGAATCAGTAGAAATAGATATAAATAATTCTTTCTTGTCATAATGTTATAGTCGAAAAAAAATTTGTAATCTTATTTTATTTTAGTAATAACAACTTTCCGCTTTTATTATAGTTTCGTTCAGAAATATTAGACTGAGCACTGATAATATAGAAGTAAATTCCACTTGTCAAATTGTTTGCATAAAAACGATTAACATAATTACCCGCCGGCATAACCGAATTATTTAGAATAGTTCTTACTATTTGTCCGCTAATATCGAAAATCATAATTTTAACTGTTGATTCTTCAGGCAAACCAAATCTTAATGTAGTTTCCGGATTAAAAGGATTTGGATAAGCGTTTGATAAAAAGTAATCATCGGGTATAGCATTTTCACCCTCAAATTCCTCTATTCCATCAATAAGATCAAAATTTGCCACTAAATCTCTATCCCCTTCAACAGTAAACGAAAATTGGGCTTCTGTTGAAATTTCCACTCCATTTTCAGTCCAATTTTTAAACTCCCAACCGCTATTTGCTTCTGCTACAACAGTAATTTCTTGTCCATAGCGAGCAAAACCACAACCTGTAGTAAAACCTGCATTACTTGGATTAGCACTACAATTTATAGTATAATCAGCTAATTTGAAATTAGCTATAAAGTCACCACTTTCTGTTACCTGAAATTTAAGAGTATCTTGATTAGATACTTCTGTTCCGTTTTTTGTCCAATTCACAAATTCCCATCCCGGATTAGGTGTTGCAATTAATGTAGCTGTTTGTCCAAAATAGAACGATCCGCTACCGGAAACTATTCCGCCTTCACCCGGACTTGGAGTTGCATTAATAGAATAAATATCATGTGCGAAATTTGCTATTAGACTCCTATCAGAAACTATATCAAAAGTATAAGTTGCTGTATTTGAAACATTTACATCATTTTCTGTCCAATTGACAAACAACCATCCTGTTTGTGGAGTTGCAACAACAGTAACGCTCGTTCCGTGAGTATATGTATTTGCCCCGGTAACACTTCCTCCATCGGTAGGATTTACTACCAAATCAACACTATAAGTTCTTAATTCAAAATTAGCAACTAAAGTTCTATTTTTACTTGCTGTAAATGTATACGTAGTGTTTGTTGAAACTTGAAGACCATTTTCAGTCCAGTTAACAAAATCCCAGCCTAAATCCGTGTTCGGTACAGCAACAACTGTTACATCATCCCCATGCGTGTAAGTTGAATCACCGGTAGTGGTTCCCCCTTCAGCAGGAGAAGATGAAGTGGTAATTGTATAAGTTTTTTTTACAAAATGAGCAACAAAACTTTTGTTAGAAGTTGCAATAAAAGAATATGCTGGATTATCTGAAACTTTAATAGTATCCCCTGTAGTAATGTCTGACCAGTCAACAAAATTAAACGCTACATTAGGAGTAGCTAATAAATTTACCTGATCTCCATGCGTATAAGTTCCTGCCCCTGAAGTACTTCCACCATCAACAGGAGATGACTACGTTAAAATATTGTATTGTTTTTTCTCAAAGTTGGCTATAAGACTTCTATCTGTTAAAACAGTAAAAGTGTATAGAGAATCGGTAGAAACAACAATTGCATTTTCAGTCCAACTAACAAATTGCCAGCCCACACTGGGGAAAGCCGTTACAGTTGCTGCACTTCCTTCAAGATAAGTACCTGCTCCAGTAGTTGAACCACCATTAGTTGGAGAAGACGATGTTGCTATTACATGAGTTTTTTGACCAAAGTTGGCGACTAAAGTTCTATTTTGAGATACAACAAAACTATACATTGAATCGGTAGAGACAATTATATCATTTTCAGTCCAATTAGTAAATTCCCAGCCAGAACTTGGTGTTGCAATTACTTGTGCAGTAGATCCATAATCATACATTCCTCCACCGGTTGTGGAACCACCCTGGAGAGGTGATGAAGAAGTAACAATAGAATATTGATTCAAAGTAAAATTAGCAGTAACATTTTTATTTGTATCAATAGTTATTGTAGTTGGATTTGTTGTACCCGTTAAATCTCCACTCCATTCAGTAAATGATGACCCAGTATCTGAAACAGCCTCCACATTTACTACTGTATTATAATCGAATGTTCCGCTATAGGGTAAATTCTGAAGCACATTATTTACTTTTACTTTACCACTCCCTGTTCCGCCTGATACTATGTTTAACGTATAACTATTAATTGTTGCAACATAATCTTGATTTAATTGATCTGATGTGACATTCGTATATGTTCTTTCTGTTGGATTAAATGTATACTCAGTTTTTGAAGGCGTAACTGTTCCACTCCAATTATATGATACTGTTATTGAATAATCTCCATTCACATCTGATGTAGCGGTCTGAGCCGTTCCGTCTGTCCAACTTAATGTCGCTTCACCTACTCCGGTATTTCCCGATATTATATAGGTTATCGCCGTTGCAGTATAATCTTGATTCAATTGATCTGATGTTACATTTGTATATGTTCTTTCTGTTGGACTAAATGTATAACCCGTTTTTGTCGGGGTTACTGTTCCGCTCCAATTATAGGATACTGTTATTGAATAA
>JAJRZB010000424.1 GCA_024275455.1 Bacteroidota bacterium
AAAATTATAACCGTATGATATACTTAACATTAAATACAAAAACAACAAATTAACTAAAAGTTCCAAAATTACATTTATTCCTCCTTTTGTCATATCGGGTAGTTAGGGTTTGGCTGGCTCTAACTACCCTTTCCCCGTAAAATTATTCATTTAATAACTTCAATAAATAATTTTTATATGTAGAATTTGGATAGGTATCTATTAGTTTTTTTAATTCTTCCGTAGTAATAAAGCCTTTTAAGTAAGCTATTTCTTCAATGCATGCAACCTTTAATCCTTGCCTGTCTTCAATAACACCAAAGAAATTTGAAGCTTGTAAAAGAGCTTCCGGTGTTCCGGTATCTAACCAGGCAACTCCTCTTCCTATTTTTACAACGTCTAATTTATTTTTTTCCAAATAAACTTTGTTAACATCTGTAATGTCAAGCTCACCTCTTTCAGAGGGCTTCAGATTTTTAGAAATTTCTACCACTTGATTATCATACACATACAATCCGGGAATAGCGTATTCAGATTTTGGGTCTGTCGGTTTTTCTTCAATAGATATAGCTTTTCCATTTTCATCAAATTCTACAATACCGTATCTTTCCGGATCATTTACTCTATATGCAAAAATAGTGGCCCCATTATTATGTTTATCCAATGCATTGTATAAGTAATCTAATTTACCGTAAAAAATATTATCCCCCAGAATTAGAGTAACACTATCATCAGCAATAAAATTTTGACCAATAATAAAAGCTTCGGCAATTCCATTCGGTTCATTTTGAATTTCATAACTTATATTCAGCCCAACATGACGGCCGTCTCCAAATAATTTTCGGTACAAAGGGATAGTCCTTTAATCTGAAATTATCAATGTATCTTTGATCCCTCCCAACATCAAAATAGATAGAGGATAGTAAATCAACGGTTTATCATATAATAAAGCTAATTGTTTACTATATACCTTAGTCATTGGAAAAAGTCTCGTTCCGGCTCCTCCGGCTAATATTATACCTTTCATTTTTTGCCTATTTGATTACTGTAATTATATTTGAAGCAATAAAATCATCATTTTCATCTAAAACATCAATTTTATACTCTCCGGTACTTTTAAAGATATATTTGAAGAATGTATCTTTCCATTCAGGTAATAATTTATATTTTTTTTCATCAACTAAATTTTCATAATTAGAGTTGTCATTCGATAGTTTCCATATCTGCACTTTAATAATTTCAATATTAAACGGCATATAATTATTCAGATAAACAAATACTTGTCCTCCCGATTGAGATAAACTGAGCGTATTTAACGGGTTTATCGGTTTTTCATTTATTACCAATTCACAAAAAGTTATTTGTGTATCGCCTATATAACTTTTGGTAGGAGTAAAGGATCTTGACGCAAATTCTTCCGAAAAATAAACTTCAACTTTAATACTTGCTAATTTGTTTTGTTTTGAATTTAGAAAATATAAATCATAAATACCCGGTTCTTTAAATTCGTAACTTGTTACAGCCCAAGAGTCATCTTTTTCCAATGTAATAGTTTTACTATCAAAAGGAATTAATTTTCCTTCAACTATTTTATCTATAAAAAGATATAATAAATTATCGTCAAATTTTTTTTCGTTCTTTATTAAAATATACTTTGCTGTTCCATACGGTTTAATTTCAAACCTGTTGTTGGGTCCAACCGGAGTACCATCTTCTGTATAGCTATCACAAACAAATACTTCTTGCGCATAATTTACTGTGACAAATAACAGCATAAATAAAATTGTAACCCTAATATATTTCATAATAAATACCTTTTTATATTACTTAAGACTTCCAAAACGCAGGTGAAGAAATAACTAAGATGGTAAATAATTCTAGCCTACCTAATAACATAAGAAAAGATAAGAACCATTTACCCGCTGATGGAATATGTGCAAAATTGTCTGTTGGTCCCACACTGCCTACTGCGGGTCCTACATTACCTAACGAAGTTGCTACAGAACCGATCGCCGACATAAAATCCAATCCCATCAAAGACATTACCAATGAACCTAAGATAAAGATAAAAATATAAAATAGAAAAAAAGCTAAAACGTTTGAAATAATATCCTGCGAAACACTATGGTTGTTGTATCTAACCGGAATTACAGCTCTGGGATGAATTAACCTTCTTAATTCCAAAAAACTATTTTTGAAGAGCAAAAGATGACGAACTATTTTAATACCACCTCCTGTTGAACCGGCACATCCCCCGATAAATAAAAACAACACAAAAAGTAAAAGTAAAAATGTTCCCCAAACCTCATAATCAGCAGTAACATAACCGGTGGTTGTAATCATAGAGACAACCTGAAACAATGAATCTCTGAACGAAACCTCGAGGTTCCCATAATTAGAAAAAAACAGAACTGCAGCAATTAAAACTGCAAAGAAAAATATTATCGTTATATAAAACTTAAATTCCTCATTCCTCTTTACATTTGCAAAGCGCCCGTGAAGGATATGATAATGAATTGTAAAATTTGCTCCGGCAGAAATCATAAAAAATATTATTACATAATGAATAAAGGGAGATTGATAATAAGCAATACTAGCTTGTTTTGTAGAAAAACCTCCCGTTGCCATCGTGGTAAATGAATGACAAATAGCATCAAAAAAAGTCATGCCTCCTATATACAAAAGTACAATTTCTGCAGCTGTTAATAATACATAAATACCCCAAAGTCTTACAGCTGTTTCTCTAACTCTGGGATGTATTTTATCTTTTGTCGGACCCGGAACTTCTGCCACAAATAACTGCATTCCTCCAATTCCAAGAATAGGCAAAATTGCCAAAGAAAGAACTATCATTCCCATTCCGCCAAGCCACTGTGTCATACTTCTCCAAAAGAGCAAACCATGCGGAAGTGATTCTATATCATTTAATATCGAGGCTCCTGTAGTGGTAAATCCCGACATGGTCTCAAAAAAAGCATCAGTATAACTTGGTATTGAGCCATGAATTACGAATGGAATAGCACCGAAAATTGACATTACTATCCATCCAATTGAAACAACAATGTAGCCTTCTCTTTTTCTAACTTCTTTATCTTTATTTTTTGTAGATAGAAATAATACTAAACCTAATAGTGAGGTTAGCAATCCAGTAAAAAACAAGACCCATATATCATTATCATTATAATAAAGTGAGAAAGGAATACCTACCCACATAAAGATTCCTTCTAGAATCAAAAGGAACCCGACAAAATTAATTATTACATTTTTTTTTAGCATTATTGAAAAAACTTCTCTACTTTTTGAACAGTTCCGGGAAGCGAGAATACTACAACTCTATCATTAGCTTCAATCTGAGTATTCCCAACTGATATATAACTTTCATCACCACGAATATATCCGCCAATAATTGCATTTTGAGGAAATTTTAAATCCTTAACTTGTTTTTTGGTAATTATGGAATTAGGACTGGCAATATATTCTAAAACCTCAGCATCAATTCCATGTAATGTGGCGATTAAGACTATATTTTCTTTACGGATAAATTTCAAAATATTATTGGCAGCTATAAGTTTTTTGTTAATAAGTGAATCCAGACCAATGGTTTGAGTTAAGGGAATATAATCAACATTGTCTACTAAAGCTACGGTTTTGGTTACACCCAAATGTTTTGCCATTAATGATGTAATAATATTTGTTTCGGCATCATTGGTAACGGCAACAAAACCATCCATATCTATAATTCCTTCTTGAGCGAGTAAATCAATATCTCTGCCGTCACCCTCAATTACTAAAGTTTTCTCCAAATAATCAGCAAGGTCGAGTGTTTTACTTTTATCGGATTCAATTAGTTTTATATTCATTTCCGATTCTAACATTTTTGCCCCCAACCGACCTATTTTACCTCCCCCAAGAAACATAATATTTGATAACTTGGTTTGGTTTTTTCCAATAACCTTTAATATGTTTTCTATTCCTTCAGGAGTTGTAATAACAAATATTTGATCATTGGGAAGGAAAACATCTTTACCTGTAGGGATTAATGTTTTAATTCCACGATGGATAGCAACAACTCTAAAAGTTACAGAATCCACTTCTTGTGCAATTTGCCTCATTGATTTTATAATAATAGGAAGATGTGCTTCTAATTTTAGTCCGATTAGAGATAGTTTACCGTTTTCAAATTCAACAATATCAGTAGCAGCTGCTCTTTGTAAAAGTTTAACTAATTCAATTGCAGCCAATTCTTCAGGATAAATTAAAAAATCAATACCCAGGCTTTTGAATAGATCTCTATTTTCTTCAGACGAATAATCAGCATTTTCAACTCTAGCAACCGTTTTTTTTGCTCCAATTTTTTTTGCAAGAATTGCAGTATTAAAATTAACTGATTCTGAAGATGTTACAGCAACTAATAAATCTGTTTTGCTGCATTGAGCTTCTTCCAATGTTTTTATTGAAGTAGATGAACCCGTTACAGTTAGAACATCAGTAACACTATTAACTCTTTCAAGCGCATTTTCATCTAAATCAATTATTGTTATATCATGGTTTTCATTTGACAAGTGCTTGGCAAGATGATAACCAACCTCTCCGGCTCCGGCAATAATAATTTTCATTTTTTAGTTTTAATAATAAATTATTGAGAATATTAAGTGTAATAATAATAATAAAATACGCCATAAAACATAAAAAAGAGGTATTCCCAAGTACAGAAATTATATCGGAGATTTAATAAATAACAAGTTGAAGTTAAAAACAGAATTATTGTTTTTCTATATATATACTAAAATAAAAATAGTGCCCGGATTTATATATTAATATGTTTGTCATTGTGCTCCCAATGTTGTTTATCGGAAGAAGTAATCTGTCTATGTTACTTCTTACTTTAAAAGATTAGTTCGTTATAAAAAACATTCCTCGTAATGGCAACAGGCTTTTCCGAAAATCAAATTGTGTTTAATATATTAGACTTTATCTAATTACATCTCAACATTAGTCAGCTATATTTCATAATTAAACTTCTGAGAGCAACTCTTTAAACTCTTTGTAAGGAATTGCAATAATACTTTCTGCCGAGTAAGCACCATTTTCCAAACTAATCATACTGACTTTTGCAGCAACTTTTTCTGTGGGAGCTTCGTAAATATCCATAAAATCATACTTGCCCAATAATGCATAATGGGCAATAAAATTAACCTCGGGACATTTGGATTTAACCTCATCTAGCCAAACTCTGCCTAACTTTGCACGGTTGTGAATTTTTTTCGATTCTTCTGGTGATAATTTGGTAAGTAAAATATAGGTTGCCATTTTCTCCTCCGTCTTAAATTAGCAGTTAATTACTTTTGTAGAACAA
>JAJRZB010000425.1 GCA_024275455.1 Bacteroidota bacterium
ACCAAGCAGAATGTTTCCTATTCCGAGAATTAGAGTTTTTTTATTTTCCATTGATTAAAATTCTTAATGGCTGATCAGTATTAGTTAAAATTACTATAACGTAATAAACCTCTGACCAGCCAAATTTTAGTGAGTTACATCTTCTTTTAATCTTTCTTTTTCAATAAATTTCCAACCTCCGCCCATAGAAGAAATTGTACCACGCCCTTCTACATAATCATGATAAAACACAAGATATACATGGATCATTGAAAAAATAACAAAAAACCACATCATAACATGGTGCCATACTCTTACATAAGCATCTCCACTCATCATAGGTACAATCCATGTAAAAAGTTTCGGAAACCATGAATTACTCATTGCCGAGTATATTCCAAAACCGGTTATCGCTTGAAAAAGGAAGACTAAAAATGTAATAAAATACATAAATCCGGCTAATGAATTATGCCCAATAGCTTTTAATGGTGCCTGTGCTATTTGAAGAATATCAATCTTAAATACTCTGCCCATTTCGGCAAATTGTTCTTTTGAATGCGGAATAAAATTGCTCCACTTTGCAAAACGATTTCCTACAAAACCGAAATAAATTCGATAAACAAAATTAAAAAAGAATATATAGGCAAATAAAAAATGCACAAATCTAACCGTTCCAAACCAATAACCGAAGGAAGCCTCAGCCGAACTTTGAATTGCCGGAGGATTGCCAATAATATAACCCGTAACAGCCAAAACTAAAATGGATGTGGCATTAATCCAGTGAAATAATCTAACCGGAAGTTGCCAAACATACACTCTTCTCATTTCATTTCCCATAACCACCTCCTAAAATGTTTCAACTTTATGAACATAAGTTCCTTTCTCATCATAAAGATGAACCGCACAAGCCAAACAAGGATCAAAAGAGTGAATAGTTCTAATAATTTCTAATGGTTGTTCGGGATCAGCAACAGGAGTTCCGATTAATGACTCTTCAAATGCTGATCTTTGTCCATCCGCATCTCTTGGTGAACCATTCCAGGTGGTAGGAACAACTAATTGGTAATTATCTATTTTTTTATCCTTAATTACAATCCAATGGGCTAATGCACCTCTTGGAGCTTCGGTTAAACCAACACCTTTTGCTTCAGCAGGCCAAGTTTCAGGTTCCCATTTTTCCATATTAGCCATTCTGCTATCACCATTTTTAATATTAGCAATCAATTGATCATAAAACTCGAGTGCCCAATTAGCTACAACTGCCGATTCAATACCTCTTGCAGCAGTTCTACCGAGTGTTGAAAATAATGCTCCAACGGGGGCATTTAGCTTTTTCAATACTGCATTGGTAAGTTCAACAACTTGTTCATCACCTTTAGCATAAGCAACCAGCATTCTTGAAAGAGGTCCAACTTCCATAGCTTTATTTTTCCATCTCGGAGTTTTAAGCCAACTATATTTAGAAGAGACATTTAACTGATCGTACGGAGGTTTAGGTCCAGTATAATTTAGGTTAGTTTCACCTTTCCAAGGATGTTTTCCTGCTTTGTCTCCGTCAGAATAGTCATAATAAGAATGAGTAATATACTCTTTTATTTCTTCTTCATCGGTAGGATCAATTTCAACAATATTTTTGAGATCTCGATTTAGAATAATTCCGCGCGGTAACTTGAAGCTGGAAATATCAGCATAACCATTAGTTGGAAGATCGCCGTAAGATAAATAATTAGATACTCCGCCGCCAATTCCTGCCCAATCTAAATAATAAGGAGCAACTGCTAATAGATCAGGAATATAAACTTGGTCTATAAATGTTTTTGCATTCTGCAGTAATTGCTGAATATAAGCCAGTCTCTCCATATTTAATGCATTTGCTTCATTAATATTGATTGAAACAGGAGCACCGCCAACAAGATAATTAGGGTGCGGATTTTTTCCACCGAGAATTGCGTGAATTTTAACAATTTCTTTTTGCCACTCAAGTGCTTCAAGATAATGTGCAACACCTATTAAATTTATCTCAGGCGGTAATTTATAGGCCGGGTGTCCCCAATATCCATTAGCAAATATTCCAAGTTGACCACTTTCTACAAATGTAGTTAACCTTTTTTGTAATCCGCTAAAATATTTTGGTGAACTTTTAGGCCATGGTGATATACTTTGCGCAATTTCAGAAGTAGCTTTTGGATCCGCTTTTAATGCACTAACAACATCAACCCAATCTAAAGCATGTAAATGATAAAAATGTACAACATGGTCTTGCATATATAAAGCACAAAACATTAAATTGCGAACAAGTTCCGCATTCGGCGGAATTTTGATATCAAGAGCATTTTCCACACAGCGAACTGATGCAAGTGCATGAACTGTTGTGCAAACTCCACAAACTCTTTCTGTAAAAGCCCAAGCATCTCTTGGATCCCGCCCTTGTAAAATAAGCTCTATCCCGCGTACCATTGTACCCGAACTATAGGCATCAATAATTTTACCATTTTCAATTTCAGCTTCAATTCGAAGGTGACCTTCAATCCGTGTTATCGGATCAACAACAATTCTCTTAGCCATTTTTCTCACCTCCTTCTTTTTCAATATTTTTTATTCTGGAAATTTCGACCTCTTTATTTATTTCCTTCCTCTTTTTGATATTTGTAGAAACTGCATGAGCCGTAATTCCCACAGCAGTTGCTGCGCCTAACGCTATCCCAATATCATCCGCAGTAGTTTCAATTCCAAAACCGGGGAATGAAGCCAGGTGTTTGTAGAAAGGACCATGAGCCCAAAAATCATTTTCACTACATCCTAAGCATCCATGACCTGATTGAATAGGATAACTAACACCATTGTTCCACTTGTTAATAGCACAAGCGTTATAAGTAACTGGTCCTCGGCAACCGACTTTATACAGACAATAACCTTTTTTTGCATTTTCATCATCAAATGTTTCTACAAATAAACCGGCATCATAATTTGGCCTTCTATAACATGTATCATGTACTCTTCTTGAATAAAAAGCTTTTGGTCTTCCTTGTCCATCAAGTTCGGGAATTCTTCCGAATGTTAACACATGTAAAATTGTTCCTGCCATAACTTCAGCAATCGGAGGGCAACCGGGAACATTAATAATCGGTTTGCCGCTAACTAATTTTTGAACTGTAGTTGCATCGGTTGGATTAGGTTTAGCAGATTGAACACAGCCGTAAGTTGCACAATTCCCCCAAGCTATAATGGCTTTTGCACCGGAAGCAGCTTCCTCAAAAACTTGCAACATTGTTTTTCCTCCTATACAACAATAAACCCCATCATCTCCAAGAGGAATTGAACCCTCAACACATAATATATATTCTCCTTTGTACTTTTTCATTGTATCGTGAAGACTTTTTTCAGCTTGATGACCGGAAGGTGCCATTAATGTTTCCGTATAATCTAAAGAAATATGATCTAGAATAATATCACCGACTATAGGGTGTGAAGTTCTAATAAATGACTCACTGCAGCAAGTGCACTCCTGTCCATGTAACCAAATAACCGGCAGGCGTGTTTTTGTTTCCATTGCATGGACAACTTTTCCTATTCCACTTGACTCGAGACCAAGGAAAGCAGCAGTCCAAGCACAGAATTTTAGAAAATCCCGCCTTGAATAACCTTGCCCCTTAATTTCTTCCCACATTGTAGGAGAATGTTCTGTCATGGGTACCTCCTTAATTTATTACTGAATACCTTTTAGTCTACCTCAATATCTGTTTATACTTTCCTCATTAAAATTAAATGAAATATTTTCTACTCTAAATTTTCCATCGATTTTTAGTAGATCATTTAAACGAATTTCTAATGCAGTTTTTATCGGAACCGTAATAAAACCGGGAGAATATGAAATTGTAGCAATAACTTTTCCTTTTTCTTCTAGAATCTCTATTACCTTTCCCTCTATTGATAGAATTTGGCTCAATTATCAAACTCCCAAGTGTTATAATTATAGTGCAAGTAATATGCCGAGAAAATCTTTTGAAAAAGTAGTTAAAAAGTAAGGTGTAGAAAATAAATAAGCGGAAATCCGTAGTTTATCAACGGGATTTCGTTTTTTAGAATTGTTTAGTAATTAGCTTTTATTTTTAGCCTTATTATTTTATCACGAAAGGTTGATGGATTTAGACCAAGAATTTTTGCTGCTTGTGTTTTATTACCTTTTGACTGTTCCAATGCTTCTTTAATGAGATTTTGTTCCAGACAGTTTACAACATCATTAAAATTGCCCGCTCCGTTTGCATAACAATTTTTGCAAGCCTTAATTAAATTTTCCACAGCATTTTCATTTCTGATTTCCGGGGCAAGATCATCGATTTTAATTTCATCTTCTACAAACAGAGAAAGGCGTTGAATAACATTTCTTAACTCCCGTACGTTTCCGGGCCACGAATATTGGATTAATTTTTTTAATGCCGCTTGTGATACTTTTATTTTTTTTTCAGTTGAGAACCGTTTTAAAAAATGCTCAATTAACAAAGAAATATCATCACTTCTTTGCCGTAAGGGCGGAATTCTGATAGGAACTCCATTGATCCTGTAAAACAAATCGGCACGAAATCTTTTCTTATTAACCAATTCTTTCAAATCAACTTTTGATGCAGTTATTAAGCGAATGTTTATTGGAATTGTTTTAGTAGCTCCAATTTTTAATAATTCACCTGACTCCAGAATTCGTAATAATTTTTTCTGAATTGTAACCGGAACATCATCAATATCATCCAAGAAGATGCTTCCGCTATCTGCAATTTCAAAGAGTCCTTTTTTTTCAGAAATAGCACTTGTAAAAGAACCTCGTTCATACCCGAAAAGTTCACTCTCTAATAAATCAGCGGGGAGTGCTGAAAGACTTATTTTAACAAAAGGATTCTCAGATCTGTTACTTGTTCTATGAATGTACTCTGCAAAAATTTCTTTGCCGGTGCCTGTTTCACCAATTAATAAAATAGGTGTATCCGAATCAACAACCTTATCTATACGAGATATAATTACCCGCATATCATGGTTTTGTGTTATTATACTTAATGATTTTTGCATAATATTTGTAATTTAACAAATTCTAGGTAATTGTTCACCTGAAATCATATCTACAATTCTTTTGCTGCCTATCGAAGTTTTCATAACAACTCTTCCGGGATGATCTTCAACAACCTTTCCTATAATTTTTGAATCGATACCATATTTATGATTTTGCATTGAGTCCAATATTCTCTCGGAATCATCGGGATTTACAAAGGCAATTATCTTTCCTTCATTTGCTATATATAGCGGGTCCAAACCTAATATTTCACAAGCACCTGCTACTTGCTCATTTATTGGAATTTCTTCTTCTTCTATTTCAATTCCTATACCGGCAGAGGAGGCAATTTCATTTAGAGTGCTCGATAATCCTCCGCGGGTAACGTCTCTCATCATTTTAATATTTTTTGATGAATTAATCATTACTTCAATCAGTCCGTTTAACGGTGCCGAGTCACTCAAAATCTCGGTTTCAAATTCCAATCCTTCACGAGCTGACATAATAGCAATTCCGTGATCGCCAATTTTACCGCTTAAAATTATTAAATCTCCCGGCTTACAATTTTTAGGAGTAATATTCAGATTCTCGTAAACTATGCCAATGCCTGATGTATTAATAAAAACCTTATCACCTTTACCTCTTTCAACAACTTTAGTATCGCCGGTTACAATTTTAACACCGGCTTTGTCTGCAGCTTCTTTCATTGAAACAACAATTTTCCAAAGGTCTTCAAAAGGCAAGCCCTCTTCAATTATAAACCCGGCTGATAAATATAACGGTTTAGCTCCGGCAACTGCCAAATCATTAACGGTTCCGTTAATTGCTAATTCTCCAATATTCCCGCCTGGAAAAAAATAGGCTGCACAACGTATGAGTCGGTTGTAAAAGCAAGTTTAGAACTTCCAATATTAAATACTGCACTATCATTTTGTTCATCAAGCAATTTATTGCTGAATTGTGAAACAAATATTTTTTCAATCAACTGATGCGTTAGTTTACCGCCGCCTCCGTGAGCTAAGAGAATTTTTTCATATTCACTTTTTGGTATCGGACAAGTTAAATTAATTTTATTCATAAGCTAAATACGATAATTTAATGATAGTGAAAATACGCCGCACAAGCTCCTTCGGTAGAAACCATAGGTGCACCAAGCGGATGTTCAGGTGTACATCCAATCCTAAATTCACTGCATTCAATTGGTTTTTTCTTTCCTTGTAAAATTAAACCGGCAATACAAGATTTTGGTTCTTCAACTTTTAGGTTTTCAACATCAAATATTTTTTCGGCATCAAACCCGGAATATTTTTCAGAAATATGATAACCGCTTTTCGGAATTACTCCGATTCCGCGCCACGTCATATCTCCAACTTCGTAAACTGAAAACGTTATATCCTTCGCTGCCCTATTTCCATCCTTTGAAACAACTCTGCTATATTGATTCTCAAGTTCGGCTCTCCCTTCTTCAAGTTGCTTTACTGCCATATAAACTCCTTGCATAATATCTACAGGCTCAAACCCGGTAACTACAATTGGAGAGTTAAATTTCTCAACTAACGGTTGATATTCATTATAGCCCATAACAGTACAAACATGACCGGCTGCAAGAAAACCGTCTATTTTTGCAGTGCTATCGGAAAGTAACGCCTCGATAGCCGGAGGGACCAAAACATGAGAAGCAAGTAACGAGAAATTTTTAAGTCCTCTCCTTTTTGCCTCCAAAACCGAGGCGGCATTTGCGGGTGCAGTGGTTTCAAATCCGACAGCAAAAAAAACTACTTTTTTATTAGGATTCTGTTCGGCAATCTTAACAGCATCAAGCGGTGAATAAACCATTCTAACGTCTGCACCGTTTGCTTTTACAGTTAATAAATCATCTTTAGACCCGGGCACACGCATCATATCTCCGTATGTTGTAAAAATAACATCATCACGGGATGCAATATTTATCGCTTTATCAATTTTCTCAAGCGGTGTAACACATACCGGGCAACCGGGTCCATGAATTAATGTAATTTGTTCAGGTAATAATTCTTCAATATTATACTTCATAATTGAATGAGTCTGACCTCCGCATATTTCCATTATCGACCAAGGCTTAGTAATTAACTCTTCAATTTTATTTTTAAGGTTTTTTACTAATGTAGAGTCTCTATATTCTTGAACGTATTTCATATTAACCTTTATATATCTCCCATTTCTCTAAGTAGTCTAATTGTTTCTTCTGCCTCATCTTCATTAATTTTGCTTAAAGCAAAACCAACATGCGCTAATACATATTCTCCGACTTTAGGATCATCTATCCATTGAACACAAATATCTTTGGAAACACCGGCAAAGTTTACTTTAGCCATTTTTAATTCCGGATTATTATCATCAATTGAAATTATGTTCCCGGGAACTGCAAGACACATAAATACTCCGTGGTTAATTATTATCTACAATTTTATAATATATCAATAAAATTTATCATTTATTATAATACAGCATGAATGCATGATTGAACAGATGATAGAATGATTTTATAATTAGAAACATTATATATATGCTTCCACAGTTTCTCGAATTATATAATCATCTTTCCAATCTTCTTTTTGTTTAAGTTTATTAATTATGGATTTATTAAAATTAATAAGTTTATTTTCAAGACTATAATGTTTTGAGTCGTACTCTTGAAACCAATCATCTTCTATAATATTTGCAATAAATAAAGCATAAACCTGAGTATAATTTTCCGCTAAAGATGAAAGTGCAATTGTATTATATTGAACATGTTCTTTTATATGTCTGCGGGTATATCCCTCTGCAATATTAGATGGAACAGACAATGATGAATCTTCAATTTGTGCTTTTATTTTGAAAGAAATATTTTTGAGAGTATCCACTTTTTCTTTTACAAATTTAAATAGCAATATTGCCTCTTGCCAAACTTCAAGTTTTCTAAACCCCCTGTTAATATTTTTATTAGTTTTTAAATATTTCATATCTATACATGTTAAGTTTTGCTAAATAAAACTGTACAGTAAAATAACCATTCAACCGGTCTTTGTGAAACGAAGTAAAGACAAAGCACACAATCATGCAATCACTCAATCATGCATTTATGAATTCAAGTACCTAAAGATTGTAATTATGCTCAGTATATAAATATTTTTTTCTTTTATGTACAACATTATATGCTGCAATTTGTCCTAAAGCAATCCCGCCATCATTCGGGGGAATTCTTTGATGAATATATACTTTATGATTATTCATTTCCAATAGTTCCGCAGTCTTCTCAGTTAAGTACAGATTTTGAAAACACCCTCCGCTTAAAACAAGCTTTTCTTCGCCGAGCAATTCGGAGATGTGCAAAATTATCTCGGATAATGTATTATGAAATTTCGCTGATATTTTTGTTACATCAATTCCCTTTTGTCTTTCATCGATTATAGATTCAATCATTGACTGCCAATCAATTACTAACTTATCATTTTCAATTACTTCAAAAGGGTATTTTCCCGTTTCATTTTCATCTACAATAAATTCCAATTTCATTGCCGATTGACCTTCATAGTTTGAAGCGTGAGAAATGTTCAACAAAGAAGAAACCGCATCAAATAATCTTCCAACGCTTGATGTTATTGGGGTATTGATATTCTTATTCAGCATTGATTTAATAATATTAAGTTCGCTGGTGCTAAAATTTAAATTTTCTAATAATAAAGCATTGTTAAATATTTCAGTTCCGTAAATTTCAAATAACATACCCAGAGCAGATCGGCGGGATTCTTTAATAGCTTTTTCGCCGCCGGGTAATCCGAATTGCCTAAACTGGGCTATGTGACTAAAAGTATTTTCATCTGAAATAAAAAATTCACCGCCCCAAATTGTACCGTCCAATCCGTATCCGGTGCCGTCCCATGCAACACCAAGTGTCGTACCGGTAATTTGATTTTCAGCTCTGCAAGATGCAATATGTGCAAAATGATGTTGAACCGGTTTAAGATTTCCTGTTATTGTTTTGGCATAATTTGTAGAAAGATACTCCGGGTACATATCACATACTATTTCCGAAGGTTCCGTATCATAAAGTGTTTTTAAATCATCAATAACTTTTACAAAAGTTTTGTAAGCTGATTCTGTTGAAAGATCACCAATATACTGACTAACAAATACATTAGCCCCAATCTTAAGTGCAATACTATTTTTGAGATGACCACCGACTGCAAGTATTGTTTTTTCACTATTTTCATTCTCTAACAAAGTAATAGGTAACGGAGAATATCCACGCGCTCGCCTAAGAATCATTTCTTTATTAAGAACAATTCGTGCAATTGAATCGTCAACTTGTCTAACAATCGGTCTATTGTGAAGCAGAAAATAATCTGCAATTCCGCCAAGTGTTTTGAACGCCTCTTCTTCATCAATACACATAGGTTCTTCCGATATATTACCGCTTGTGGCAACAACCGGAAAATTAAGTTCGCTTAGCAGCAAGTGATGAACCGGAGTGTACGGAAGCATTACCCCAAGATAAGGATTACCCGGAGCAACCGAATCAGAAATGTTCGAATTAATATTATTTTTCTTTTTTAATAATACAATTGGCGATTCCGGAGATAATAAAAGTCTCTTTTCTAAAACAGATACATCACAAATTTCATTTATAGAATCAATCGAAGGGAACATTAATGCAAATGGTTTTTCATCCCTATGTTTCCTTTTCCGTAAGCGATTTACAGCTTTACTGTTTCGTGCATCAACTAATAATTGGAAACCTCCCAACCCTTTCAGTGCAATAATTTTTCCTTCGCGGATTTCTTTAACAGCTACAGTTACTGCTTCTTCGCCTGATATTTTATTCTCTTTCTCACAATCCGTAAATTCAATATGTGGTCCGCATTTAGGACACGCAATCGGCTGTGCATGAAATCTACGATCTAACGGATTTTCATATTCCGCTTTACACTCATCACACATAATAAATTTTTTCATCGAAGTATTCGGGCGATCATACGGAAATGATTCAATAATGGAATATCTCGGTCCGCAATTTGTACAATTAATGAACGGATATTTATACCTTCGGTTAGCCGGATCATTCATTTCATCCAGACAATCTTTGCACACAGCTATATCAGGCAAAATTATTGTTGACTTATTTTCGTCATCCGTACTTTCTCTAATTTCAAAATTATTAAATCCTACCGGGTCTAAAAACGAAAATTCCATTCCAGTTATAAATGAAAGTCCGGGTTTCTCCTCTTCAATCCTCAAAATTAATTCATTTATAGTCTGTTTATTCCCTTCTACTTCAATAAACACACCCTGCGAAGAATTAAAAACAAACCCGTTTAGATTTAAGTCAGCAGCAAGCCGGTAAATAAAGGGACGAAAACCAACGCCCTGAACTGCACCACGAATATTTATTTTCGCCCTGTAAATCATTTACCCTTTATATTTTGTGAAAACCAACTAATCCAATCATCTATTCCCTCTCCCGTCTTGCATGAAACCGGAAATATCTTTGCTTCGGGATTTACTTCTCTAACATTATTTATCAACTCTTCAAGACTGACACCTGAATATGGTATAAGATCTATTTTATTTAAAATAACAACATCAACTTTATGAAACATAACCGGATACTTTTTAGGTTTCTCCGCTCCTTCTACAACACTAAATACCATAACTTTTAAATTTTCGCCAAGTTCAAAATCGGCAGGACACACCAAGTTTCCAACATTCTCTATAAATAATAAATCGTTTCCCTCCAGGTGAAAATTGTGAAGTGCATTGTGTACCATTCTCGCATCAAGGTGGCAAACTGTACCGGTTGTAATTTGATATGACGGAATATTTAAGGCTTTAATTCTATCCGAATCTATGGATGTTTGCAAGTCCCCTTCAATAACAGAAATTTTATAATTACCGCTAATTTTTTTTATCGTTTCCTCTAACAGTGTTGTTTTTCCGGCACCCGGAGCCGACATAAAATTTGTAACATGCAGTCCATATTTGTTAAATAACTTTTTGTTTTCTTCGGCAAGTCTTGTATTTTCTTGTAGTATCTGACTATTTACATCAATGATATGCATACATAACACTCCATGTTTAGAAAATTATTAATGGTCTGATAAAGTTATTATTTTTATTTTACTTATTACACAATCACTCAACATCAATAAAATCAATCTTTAATTCTTTACCTTCAACAATACCCAGAATGCCATTGCAATCAGGACATAGAAAATGAGCTTCTTCTTTTCCAACAAATGTTTTATCGCAATTTTGACAAAATGTTTTTAAGTTAACTGTTTCAATAAGAAATTCAGCATTTTCCGCTAAAGAATTTTTCTTAATAATATCTAAAGCAAATTCAAGAGCTTCTTTAACAACACCGGTAAATTCACCAACTATCAGTTTTACCTTGTTAACTTTTGAAGCACCATTTTTTTTTACTTCTTTTTCTACTATTTCTAAAATACTTTGAGCTATACCAACTTCATGCATTTCATCCCCTTAATCTGCCGGGTAATAATGACCGCAAGCTAAAGACCTAAAAATTGAATACTAATTCCGCATAAAAATATTGAAAAGCCGGCAAGTGAGTGTATATGGTTTTGGATTTTTTGCAACGGAATAAAACTCAATCCGTAAATTCCAATAAAAACCATAATTTGCATTGTCGCTAATGTAACAAGTGAAAAAACCACTGCAACAGAAATAACAGCCATTGTATTAAGGTTTGCTGCCGGATAAATTAATAAAGGAATTAAAGGTTCGCATGGCCCTAAAATAAAAATAATAAAAATAAGCCAGGGAGTTATTCTTTTTATATCAGATGTATGTATATGCGAATGATCAGATTTATGGTTATGCGTATGTGTGTGAACTGTACCATCTTGATGATAGTGTATGTGAGAATGAGCTATTTTTTTTCGTGATTGTTTTAGACCCCATATCGTATACATAAGACCGAATGCGATTAAAAACCAGCCGGCAATATCAGCTATAAACGATTCAATTAGCTCTAATGAAAACAAAGATTTCCCAAGAGCAAAACCGGCTACACCAATAACAATAGAAGATAAAACATGACCAAAACGACAAATTAAAGTAACAACGGAAGTTTTTAAATTGGTCCAGTTTTCTGACTTTGAAAGTGCGATAAAAGGGACATAATGATCAGTACCTAATGCGGTATGAACAACACCAATTGTAGCAGCAGTTAATAATAATATAGTAACTTCCGGATTCATATGGTTTTGCAAATTTGATTGAAACGAAGATAGGCATACAAATGGATAATTTCAAGAAAAATTTAATTTCAATACACGTAATTGAAAATATTTTATTATTATAAACTACTTCACAATAAAATACTGCTAATGTTACAAGGTTGAGAATTTATCCCGTTTGAAAAATAGCGGAAGCATCTTGCCAATAAATA
>JAJRZB010000426.1 GCA_024275455.1 Bacteroidota bacterium
AAATGATCATCTTAGAAAAGCTGAGAAGAATAAAGAATTAAGCGAGGATTTAAGACACGATGCAGAACAAGATGTTCAAAAATATACCGATAACCACATCAAAAAAATTGATGAAATTATTAAGCTGAAAGAAGAAGAAATTATGGAAGTATAATCCGGATTTGTAAGTCAACTTGATAAGTTGACTTTCCCTGGTGTTATCGACCACTCGACGATACAACCCCGGATTATTTTACTTTACCATTGTATGTGCAATAGTAACAAAGTAATGTAAGTTTGATTTTACTACCAAGTACCTGGCATCTAAAAGATGCCAGGTACTTTTTTATTGAACACAACTAAAAATTAACTCTAAGTCCGGCACTCCAAAATAGCACACTTAGATTAACCAATTCTTTATATTCTGAATATGTTGTAGTCCTATTATCATAACAGTTTGGTTTTAAATATTTAATATAAGGATATCGAAATTGATAAATTATATTAAAAATAAGATTTAATTTACTTTGAGGAAAAATTATTGAGCCAGCTTGAAAATTGGTATAAAAATCAAACGGTATGTCAAATTTGTACTGAAGCTCACATGGACGTAGATTCCCAGTAATACCAAAAGGTTTGTGGTCAATATATAAACCTAAATTTAGTCCAATAAATGGTTGAATAATTAAAAAATCAACTGGCATTTTCGGGTAATATTTACCTGTAATTCCAATCCCAAAGGATAATTCATTAATGTTAAATATTTCTTCAGTAGATGGTTGTTGTGAAATTACATTAGTATTTATAAATCCTGATAAAGCTGTAATTTCTGGTCCGATACTAAAATTATAATTTTCAAAACTATAGTTAAAATCTAAAAATAGAAAGTAAACAGAATTATGATTTTTACTAAAAATCATACCGGAATAATTTAGGTCAGTAGAAGTTTTTTGGGCATATAACATATTACTAAAAAATAATATAATCAATAATTTTTTCATAATAACCTCATAATCTAATGTACTTCAAAAATTCCTTCATAAAATATTGAGTCCAAAACCCACCCTGCATTGTTATCTCTACACCAGCAAGGATCTCCGAACTCATCGGGGCATTTATACCAATAACTATATCTTTTTACAAATTTCCTTAGCCAACCATTTTTAAAAGCAGCATCACAAAATACGGGCAAATAATGATTGAATAATGATTGTGTTAAAACCTCCCCATTATCACAATACTTATCTCCTTTATTACCTGCATATAACCATAAAGTACTTCTTTTAAAATCATTAGCTTTCCAGAATAATCTGTAAAAATCATTGTCTTCTCCATCAATATACAAATGAATCCAATTTGTTGGAGTTCTGTTATAACCATAATAGCTTGAAAACCAAGCCCAATAATACCTTTGATCATTACTGCAAAAAGGACCTCCATCATAATATTGATCACACATCATATAAGTATTTGCTTTTTGTGTTAACACATCCTTGTAATCTTCGCAATAATTACCCCAATCGCTAGCAATTTTATAACTGGCAATAAATAACTTTGAAGGTGAAATATCATTAGCAAGGGAAATAACCTCAGATTTTGAAAGAGACTCAGTCTCAAATGGTTCATTAAGATGATACATACTGTAATCAGCAGGTGGAGCTAGAGAATATCCACTATTTGTATATTTTATATGTCCCATAAGTAAATCTTCATCAAAACCAGCATTTAATGCATTATTTTTTTCTGTTACATTTCTAACATAGTAACTATTAAATCCCCATTTATTATGTAACTCACTAGTAGTTTTATGATTGTGTGTATCCCAAATACCTATATTTTTCCCACTTTTAGGTTTATAATGATCAAATTCATCCACATAAACTCTATAATAATCGCATCTTACTGCATCAGGGTCAATGTCTTTATTAGGTTGCCCAATATAAACTGGCACTTTTCTTTCTTTCCCATTTTCCTTAATTACTTTATAATCAATAATTTTTCCAACAAGTTTCGGTTTATCTTGAATTTTCTTAAGTGCTGGCTGCTCATTTCCTATTTTCACGTCGTTTAAAGAACTATCAACAATGTTTAGGTCATTACAAGAAAAAAGAATAAAATAAGAAATAAAAACACCGATAAAAAGAGCAAGTGGTCTCTTCTACATTTTGTCCTCCTTAACTATTGAAAAATGTTAATTCGGACATTAATGTAAAAAAAACGATATAAGTCAAGTTAAAAATAATTAGATAATAATTATTGCATATAAAACTAATATAAATTAAATATAATAAAAATAAATAATAACACTTATAGTCTTAATTATTTGTACTATCATAATTATTATGCCTGGTGTCATCGACCACTTGGGCTGTCTCAAAAGTGTCATACTGAACTTGTTTCAGTATCTAAAACTTTGAAAACAGCTTAAAAAGAGATGCTGAAATAA
>JAJRZB010000427.1 GCA_024275455.1 Bacteroidota bacterium
CCTGAGAGATCTTCAAGATATATAAATATTACGGTTTCGTATCCCGGGGCTTCTCCAAAAGAAATGGAGGAATCGATTACAGTAAGAATTGAAGAAGCGATTA
Organism: Bacteroidota bacterium; assembly: GCA_024275455.1. GTDB lineage: Bacteria > Bacteroidota > Ignavibacteria > Ignavibacteriales > Melioribacteraceae. The sequence continues at coordinate 104 of JAJRZB010000427.1, forward strand.
GGGGTTTGGTGGGTATTAAAGAATTTACATCTACATCTTCCGAAAATTTTTCGAGTGTTATAATAGAAACATTAACAAATTATGATATTGACGATGTTTTGAGGGATGTTAAAAATGCTGTTGATGGTATCAGTTCTTTGCCGGTTGATGCGGAAAGACCGATAGTTTTTAAACAAAGAGAAACAACCCGTGTTGCTAACATAGGCCTTTCCGGCGATGTTAGTCTGGAAACATTAAAAAAATATGCAAATGAAATAGAAATAGACTTTCTCAATTCAGGAAAAGTTACACAAATATCAATTCAGGGTTATCCGCCTTTGGAAATCTCAGTTGAAGTTTCTGAAGCAACCTTGTTGAAATATAAATTAACATTTCAAGACATAATCAATGCAATTTCGTCAAACAATATTGATGTTGCAGCCGGAACTATTAGGTCTGATGAAGAGGAAATATTAATAAGATCGAGAAACAGAAGTGTTGATCCGAATGTAATTGGCGATATTATTCTTAGAGCCAATAACAATGGGAGCTACTTAAGAATTAGGGATATCGGAATAGTAAAAAGAAAATTTGCAGATGTTTCCAACAAGTCTTATATGAACGGAAAAACAGCAATATTTTTTACAATTAAAAAATTAACTGATTAAGATTTGGAAGAAATTTCTAATTACTTAAGAGGATATGCAGAAGAGTTCAACCAAAAACATGCAGGGATAAATTTAGAAATCACATTTGATTTTTTAACAATGCTCAATAGCAGATTGAACCTACTTTATGATAACGGAGGTTTGGGTTTGCTGCTTGTAATTATTTCTTTGGCTGTTTTTTTAAGTTTTAAATTATCTCTTTGGGTTGCATGGGGAATTCCAGCATCATTTTTAGGAATGTTTATTGTTGCAAATATTGCCGGTATTACAATAAATATGATATCGCTTTTCGGTATGATTTTAGTCGTTGGTATTTTGGTAGATGATGGAATTGTTATTGCAGAAAATATTTTTTCACATTTTGAAAGAGGAAAAAACCCCAAAAGAGCAGCATTAGACGGCACGCTTGAAGTTGCTCCGGCAGTAATTACTTCCGTAACAACAACAATTATAGCTTTTCTTCCGTTAATGTTTTTAGTTGGCAGAATGGAAATGCTTTATGAAATGGCATTTATTGTAATTTTTAGTCTTGGGTTTTCTTTGGTAGAAGCTTTTCTTGTTTTGCCTGCTCACTTAGGAGGAAAGCATGGGTTAAAAGTAAGAAAAGGTGATACAGGAAAATTTAGAAAACGATTGGAAAAAATAATTGTTTTTCTAAGAGATAAAACGTATAAAAAAGTTTTAGAAGCAGTAATCAGATGGAGATGGATTGTAATAGTCATTCCAATTGCTTTAATTCTTATAACAATGGGGATGATTAAAGGTACAATAATTAGAACAACCTTTTTTCCATCAATAACTTTTGATTTCTTTTCTGTTAATCTTGCGTTTACTCCCGGTGCCGGAGAAAAACAAACACTAAATTATTTAAAAGATTTTGAAGAAAAAATTTGGGAAGTAAATAAAGAATTAAAAGAAGAGTTTGCAGATTCGAACGATTTTATAACTTATACTTTTCTTTCGGTTGGTTCTGCGTTTAGCGGACAAGAAACAGGTGCCCATGCCGGAGAAATAACAGTAATGCTTAGAGATATGGAAGGAGCTCCGCTTTCAAGTTTTGATATTTCTTCAAGAGTAAAAAGAAAAATAGGAAATGTTCCTGAAGCGCAGAAATTTACGGTTGGCGGTATAAACAGGTGGGGAAAGCCGGTCTCAATAAGTTTGCTGAGTAAAAACTTAGAAGAATTAGATCAAGCCAAAATATTTATGGAAGAAAATCTTAAAGAATATGCAGACTTAAAAAATATAACAGATAACAACCCTGAAGGAAAACAGGAATTTCAGATTTGCTTAAAACCTGAAGCATATTTCTTAGGTTTAACTCAAAGCCAGATTGCAAATCAAATTAGACAAGGATTTTATGGCGGTCAGGCACAAAGATTGCAAGACGGAAAAGATGAACTGAGAGTTTGGGTAAGGTATCCGAAAGAAGATCGGTTAAATATTGGGCAATTAGAAAGAATGAAAATAAAAACCGCAAATGGTGAATATCCGCTTACTGAACTTATTGATTACAAATTAGAAAGAGGACCGGTAAGTATTCAAAGATACAATGGTTCGAGAGAAGTAAGAATTGAATCGGATTTATTTGATCCTTATGCATCGGTTCCGCCAATATTAGCTAAAGTAGAAGAAGAAATTATTGAGCCTTTAAAAGTGAATTATCCCGGTGTTAAAGTAGAATATCAAGGTCAGCAAAAAAGCAGCGGTGAATCAGTAGCACAAATTCAACAATTGTTTTTAATTGCGTTTGCTATGATTATAATTATTTTAATCGTTCACTTTAAATCTTTCTTACATGCGGCAATAATTTTAATGATGATTCCTCTCTCTTTTTTAGGTGCTGCTTGGGGACATGGACTTCACGGTCATCCCATATCAATTTTAAGTGCGTGGGGCATGGTTGCTCTTTCCGGAGTAGTTATTAATGATGCTGTTGTTTTTCTATCTAAATATAATTCAAACCTACTTGAAGGAATGAAGGTTGAAGAAGCTACTTATAATGCCGGACTTTCAAGGTTTAGGGCAATATTACTTACTACTGTAACTACCGTGTTGGGTCTTTATCCATTAATTTTAGAAAAAAGTTTCCAAGCACAATTTCTTATTCCGATGGCAATTTCTCTTGCTTATGGAGTTTTAGTGGGAACCGGATTTATACTTAGCTTTTTACCTGCACTTATACTTGTTTTAAGTGATATTAGAGTTTGGTTCAGTAAACTGACAGGAAAAAAGAATGTTATACCGGAAGAACTGGAACCTGCAGTAATTTCAAGTAAAATTACGTTTGATTAATTTTAGAAATTAGTTTTTGTTAGATGTTATTGGTTTTTAATAAGGTTACTATTTTTTCATAATCTTCGGGGCGGTTCATGTTAAAAAATAGAAAGCTGTTATAAAACGCAAGATTTTCGGGATTAATAATTTCTACTTTTACCACATCCAACAAAGACGAAACGGCATTGCCTTTTTTTGTTTCCTTTTTTTTATTCAAATTATTTTCGAATAATAATTTTTCAACATCATTTAATGTAGATTTTGAATACCTTCCCGCCAACGTCTGAAGTTTACCTTGGGTTTTACAAACTGAGATCGGTTTATTCGTTTGAAAATTTATAATATACTTAATCATTTCACTATTCATCAACGGCATATCACAAGAAATTATAAAGTTTTGCTCAGTTGTGGAGTGTGTTAGTCCCGAATGAATACCGGCAAGCGGACCTTTGTTTTTATAAATATCCTTAAACATAGGGAAGTTAATAAAACTATATTCTTCGGGAGTATTAGTAATAATAATTACTTCTTTAAAAATAGATTTCATTAAATCAACAACACGTTCAATTGTTGTTTTACCGTTTAATCTTAATAAAGATTTATTGGTGCCCATTCTATTGCTTTTGCCTCCAGCCAGTATTATTCCTGTTATGTTTGAAAACATTATCCTGCCTATCCTTACATTAATAGAGTTCCAAATAGTTAGATTTTGTAAAACAAATTAACTTAATTGTTAAAAAGGACAAAGAAAACACAAAAGACTTACTTTTTTGAAAATAAACAAAAACAAGACTATTAAAATATTAAAAAGCTTTTAATAATTTGTTGTGTTTTTTTTGTAAAAGATTTTAAATTAAAATAAATGTGGCAACATTAGATGTTATAACATATATTAGAGTTGAAAATAATAAAAATAATTTTATTAATTAAAACAATAGGAAAACAAATGAAAACGTTAAAATATATATTAGCCATGTTATTTTTGATTTCAACAATTACAACAGCCCAAACCAATTGGTCTTTCGATAAAGCTCATACAAAAATTGGATTTAGTGTAAGTCACATGGTAATTACGGATGTGGAAGGAAACTTTAAAAGTTTTGAAGGAACAGTTGAAGCAGAATCTGATAATTTTGAAAATGCGAAAATCAGTTTTACTGTTGATGTAGCAAGCATAAATACTGACAACGAAAAAAGAGATAACCATTTAAAATCTAATGATTTTTTTAATGCCAAAAAATTCCCAAAAATAACCTTTGTAAGTAAATCTTTGAAAAAAATAAACGGTAAAAACTATAAAATGGTTGGCGATTTAACTATAAGAGACAAAACCAAAGAAGTTGAACTTGATGTTAAATTCAATGGTATTATTAAAGACCCTTGGGGAAATACAAGAGCAGGATTTAGTTTAGAGGGAGAAGTTAATAGATTCGATTTCGATTTAAAGTGGAATAAACTGCTTGAAACCGGAGGATTAGTTGTTGGGGAAGATGTAACTATTTATGCAAAGGTCGAGTTAATTAAACAAAAATAAATAAATGAAATTAGAAAAAGAGATTAAACAGAAAAGTTTTAAGTCAGATTATCAAAAATTGGTTGTAAATATATTATTTACTAATAACTGGCTTATTTCCTTACAAAAAAAAAATTATAGTAATCATAAAATTACCTTAACTCAATATAATATTTTGAGGATTTTAAGAGGACAAAAACAAAAACCTGCATCGGTTAATCTTTTAAAAGAAAGAATGATTGATAAAATGTGCGATGTTTCCAGGTTGGTAGAAAGGTTAAGAATCAAGGGGTATGTTTCAAGAGGAATGTGTTCGGAAGATAGGAGAAGGTCTGATATAGTAATAACTGAATTAGGATTAAAGTTATTAAAAGACATAGATAAATATGAAAAAACATTTGAAAAAAAACTTAACAATTTAAATAAATCAGAAGTAAAAACACTTAATGGGTTATTGGATAAATTGAGAGGATAATTTTTTATATAGAGGAAAAGAAACAATATGAAAACAGCATTAATTACGGGAGCAAATAAAGGAATAGGTTTTGAAACAGCCAGGCAGTTATTGGAACGTAATTTTAAAGTTATACTAACCGCAAGAAATGAAAAAAGAGGTCTGCAAGCCGTTGATAAATTAAATAAATACGGAAGCAATATAGAGTTTCTTCTTTTGGATGTTGAGGATGAAGAAAGCATTAAAAATGCTGCCGGAGACTTTAATAAGTTAGAAATTAAGTTAGATGTAATTATTAACAATGCCGGTATTCTTTTGGATAATGAAAGTATAAATACTACGAACTACGAAATTATTTTTAAAACTCTGAAAATAAATACAATCGGACCAATTCTAGTAATACAAAACTTTCTTCCCTATTTAAATGACTATGGAAGAATTATTAATGTTTCCAGCGGGTTGGGTTTGTTTAGTGAAATGTCAGACTTTGCTCCTGTTTATTCAATATCAAAAGCGGCACTAAATGCTGTTACAAAACAGTTTTCGTTCTCTCTCGCAGAGAAAAATATTAGCATTAACTCGGTAAGCCCCGGATGGGTTAAAACTGATATGGGCGGACCGAATGCAGTTAGGCCGGTGGAAAAGGTGCAGAAACAATTGTCTGGTTAGCAGATGAAGCCCCCGCAAATTTAACGGGTAAAATATTTAGAGATAAAAAAGAATTAGATTGGTAAAGCCATGTAGATCAACTTGCAAACTTGATCAAGAAACGAGAGTCTGGTTGGTAATAAACTTGGGAGAAAGTGATGGAAGAAAAAAGAATATATTATAAATCAAATAAGATTACCGTTAGTTATGCTCCAGAAAAATGTATTCATGCGGCTGAATGTGTAAACGGGTTGCCGAGTGTTTTTGATACATCCCAAAAACCTTGGGTTAACGTTAATGCTGAGTTACCGATGAAAATTATTGAAGTAATCAAGAAATGTCCATCTAAAGCTTTAAAATATAAATTACCAGGAGAGGTAGAAAAAAAAGAGGAAACAAAAATGGAAAAAACAAAAATAACCGTAATGCCAAACGGACCTTTAATGATAGAAGGAAATCTAACTGTCAAAAAAATGACAGGAGAAAACATTAAGGATGGAGAAAAATTGTTTTTATGCAGATGTGGTCACTCAGCCAGTAAACCTTTTTGTGATGGGGCGCATAAAAAAGCTAATTTTGAAGCTGAATAAAACCGTCAGTAATAATAACTAATCACAATTTTGTTCTATAAATATAACGAAGTGTTTTAAATTAAAAAGCAACGTTAACATAAAAAGGATGCTATGATAGATATTGATTTGTCTATTTTAAATAAACTCTTGGAGCAAACCAAGCCACATTGGGGAGGGATGTCTCCACAACACATGGTGGAACATTTATCTGCTGCGGTTAAAATGAGTAACGGTAAAATAGTTTTTACCGAGTGTATGAACCCTCCGGAAAAACATCCTATATTGAAAAGGTTTTTAATGAGCAATAGACCAATGCCAAAAGATTTTGTTAATACAGTTGTTGGTAAGGGATTAAAACCATTGATAAATAATAGCCTGAAAGAAGCAAAACAAGAATTAATAAAAGAATTGAGCAATTTCGAAAAATATTTTAATGAAAACCCGAAAGCACTACCACTTAATCCAACTTTTGGACCTTTAAATTTTGAAGAATGGAAAGTTTTTCACAATAAACATTTTACACATCACTTTACTCAGTTTGGATTGTTATAAAAGTTAAGGTTTGCTTATGTATATATTCTCTGTTATTAAAAAATAGAAATATTATCTCTTATTGGAACATAGTTTTCACCAAAGTATAGATAAGTTACCATGTTTCAAAAGACACAACAGAAATCAATTTATTTTTCTATCTCTCCAACAACAGAATAAATATAATGACCCGGTTAACGGAAAAAGCAAAAAGAAAAAACCAAAACGTAAGTTACCCGAGTAAATAGAATTAACAGTAAAGAAAGCTAGAAAGCCCAATAGAATCAGTATTCCGCCAACCAACTCCCATTTCCATGCAGATAAAAGTCCGGCAAGCATTATTAATAGTGAAATAGTTAAAAGTAATTCGTTAGTTTTTAGCTCTAAAGAATTTGGAAAACCCTCACCAATAACTAATAATAGAACA
>JAJRZB010000428.1 GCA_024275455.1 Bacteroidota bacterium
ACAAACTATTTTCAAAATGTTCCAACTTCAGCAGTGGATGTAGCTTTATGGATGGAATCCGATAGAATGGGGCATCTTCTCGGAGCAATTACTCAAGAAAAGTTAGATGAACAAAGGGGTGTTGTACAAAATGAAAAACGGCAAGGCGAAAATCAGCCCTACGCACTCGCTTATGAATTAATTCAGCACAATACATATCCAAAAGGTCACCCGTATTCTTGGACAGTTATCGGCTCTATGGATGATTTGAACGCAGCAAGTTTAGAAGATGTACACGAATGGTTCAAAACCTATTACGGTGCGGCAAACGCTGTTGTGGTTATTGCCGGTGATATTACTGTTGAAGATGCTAAGAAAAAAGTAGAAAAATATTTCGGTGATATTCCTGCCGGACCTCCAATTAAAAAACATGATGTTTGGGTTGCAAAAATGACAGGGACAAAAAGACAAATTGCTCAAGATAGAGTGCCCCAATCGCGTATTTATAAAACTTGGAATGTACCGGAATGGAGGAATGAAGAATTAACCTATTTGGATTTAGTCAGTGATGTTTTGGCTATGGGAAAGGTTTCAAGGTTATACAAAAGATTGGTTTATGAGGATCAGATTGCAACGGATGTGAGAGCATATTACAGCGGAAAAGAAATTGGAAGCCAATTCCAAATAACTGCCACTGCTAAACCGGGCATTGACTTAAAAATTGTAGAAAATGCAATTGATGAAGAATTAGCAAAATTTTTGGCTGAAGGACCAACAGAAAAAGAACTAAAAAGAGTTAAAACACAACATATTGCTAATTTTGTAAGAGGAATTGAAAGAATCGGCGGATTCGGTGGAAAATCTGATATTTTAGCACAAAGTGAAGTTTACGGCGGTTCACCCGATTTTTACAAAAAGAAGCTGGAATGGGTTACTAATTCAACCCGTGCTGATCTTAAAAATGCTGCGGTAAAATGGTTATCCGACGGAGTAAATATTGTTGAGATTCACCCTTTCCCAAAATATACAGAAAATATTGTGGGAGCTGACAGATCTAAACTTCCGGAATCCGGAACTCCTCCGGCAGCAATATTCCCGGAAATTCAAGAAACAACATTATCTAACGGGTTAAAAATAATGTTAGCTCAAAGGTCTGCAATTCCTGTTGTTAATTTTAGAATGATGGTTGATGCCGGTTATGCAGCAGACCAATTTGCACTGCCGGGTACTGCATCTTTAGCCTTATCAATGATGGACGAAGGGACAGAATCAAAATCCGCTCTACAAATCAGTGAAGAATTAGCAATGTTAGGAGCTAACCTTTATACAAGTTCAAGTTTAGATATGTCAACTGTATCTTTATCTGCTCTTAAATCTAACTTGGATAAATCATTAGATCTTTTTGCCGATGTATTGCTAAATCCCTCATTTCCGCAAGAAGAACTTGATAGACTTAAAAAACAGACCCTCGCCAGAATTCAAAGAGAAAAATCTACTCCAATCCAAATGGCACTAAGGGTTTTCCCAAAATATATTTACGGAGAAAACCACGCTTACGGTTTACCTTTTACCGGATCCGGATATGAAGAGACCGTACAAAAAATAACCAAGGATGAATTAAGTAAATTTCACAAAACATGGTTTCGCCCTAATAATGCGACACTAATTGTTGTAGGAGATATTTCATTAAATGAAGTTAAATCAAAACTTGAAGATTTATTTTCCGATTGGGAAAGGAATGATGTTCCGAAGAAAAATATTTCCCATGTTGAGTTAAAAAATAAACCTACAATTTATTTGATGGATAAACCGGGAGCACAGCAGTCAATTATTCTTGCCGGACATGCAGCACCGCCAAAAGCCGATAAAGATAATATTGCAATTGAATCTATGAACACAATTTTGGGCGGTTCTTTTACTTCAAGAATTAATATGAACTTAAGAGAAGATAAACACTGGTCGTATGGATCAAGAAGCTTAATTCTCGGTGCAAAAGGTCAACGCCCGTTTATAGTTTTTGCAATGGTGCAAACCGATAAAACCAAAGAATCATTGCAGGAAGTACAGAAAGAACTTAATGCAATTTTAACTACTGCTCCGGCAACAAAAGATGAGCTGAATAAAATAAAATTGAACAAAACATTAAGTCTGCCCGGCTCTTGGGAAACCGGTAATGCCATTGCAGGATCTATTGGTGAAATGGTTACTTACGGATATCCCAAAGATTACTTTACAACCTATGCCGATAAAATAAAATCTCTTAGTTTAGACGACATCAACAATGCTGCTAAAAAAGTTCTACATCCGGAGAAAACCGATTGGATTGTTGTTGGTGATAAAGAAAAAGTGGAAGCAGGTTTAAATGAACTGGGAATGGAAATAAAGTTAATAGATGTTGACGGAAATGTAATTGAGAAGGATATTAAAACTCCTGAAAAAACCGAAACATCTAATAGTAAATAATAAAAAAATGGAACACAGATAACACAGATTATACGGATATGCACAGATAAAATATCTGAGAATATCCGTATAATCAGTGTTTGGTCATCAATAAATAATTGTTGATTCTTAGATATATTATGAATACATTAGAATACAATTAAGCATTTATTATTCTTAGGAGTTTATTATGTCTAAAACTATAACACTTCGCTTAAGTGAAGAAAATTATAAAATATATAAAAATCTTGCTAAAAGAGATAATAGACCTATTTCTAACTTTATTGAAACTGCGGTAAATAAATTCATTGAACATAATATTTATGTTGATGAATTTGAGATGGATGAGATTAGAAATAATTTAGAGCTTAATAAAAGCCTTAAAAAAGGTTTATCAGATATGAAAGCGAGGGAAGGACGTTTTGTCGAATAATTATAAAATATTTGAAACTAACGAATTCATTAATAAACTTGATAAATTGTCCAAACGTGATAAAACTTTCATTACAAAAAAACTTCTTCAATATGTTTATCCGCAATTGAAGGAAGAACCTCATTACGGTAATAATATTAAAAAACTTGTTGGATATAATCCGGAAACTTGGAGATATAGGATAGGTAAGTACAGACTATTTTATGTTATTGATGAAGTTAATA